>CAZNEL010000033.1:0-17833 GCA_964572285.1 uncultured Dehalococcoidales bacterium
GGCTAGAGAGCTAGTAAAAGATCTGGCGGCAAATGGATAAGACAATATAATGAATTGCTCCCCAGCTTACGCTTTGGCTACCTGAGATGCTGTTCAAATGAAGAATAAATAGTTTGGAGGTAAAGATGTCAATAAATTTTTCAGATCTAAGTTTTCAGGAAGCTCCAAGCATTATAACCGAGATACCAGGTCCTAAAACGAAATCTCTCATGGAAAGAGACATGGCAATTGACAGTAACTGGGTGTCTTATCCGAGAACGTTGCCTATAGCTTTAGAGGAAGGAAAAGGGGCAACAGTCAAAGATGTGGATGGTAATATATTTATTGACCTTTTTGCTGGCATAAGTGTGATGAATTTTGGTTACTCGAATCCTTATATCATGAAATATGTCAGGAAGCAACAAGATAAATTAACCCATTGCCTTGACTTTCCAACCCCACTGAGACTCGAATTACTTCAGAAATTGAATGAGACAGCGCCATTAGAGTTAAAAGATAACTGCAAAATTTATTTTTCGGCTCCAACCGGTACAGAAGCAGTAACAGCAGCCATTAGACTTGCTAAATTGCAGACCAAACGAAATACCATGATAGCGTTTTGGGGAGGATACCACGGTGCCAATGGTGAATCCTTGGCAGTAAGTTCGTGGACGGGTGGCTATAAATGCCAGCATCTACCTATGCTTCCTGATGTACATTTTGTTCCATTCCCTTATTGCTACAGATGCCCATTCGGCAGAGATTATCCTGATTGTGGTCTACTGTGTTTTGAGTTTCTGAAGAATGTGTTAGAAAATGGCTTTTCCGGGGCTTGTCAACCGGCAGCCATAATATTAGAGCCGGTTCAGGGAGAAGGTGGGATACATGTTCCCCCTCGAGAATACGTGCAAGAGCTTAGAAGAATTACTACCGATAAAGGTATACTTTTAATATTCGATGAGGTTCAATCTGGAATGGCTAGAACAGGTAAAATGTGGGCTTGTGAGCACTACGGGGTGACTCCTGATATTATGACAGCGTCCAAGTCAATTGGGGGTGTAGGGATTCCTTTAGCCGCGGTGTTTTACAAGAAAGAACTAGACAAGTGGCCTCCTGGTACCAATATAGGAACATTCAGAGGAAACGCTCTGGGGATGGCTGGTGGTCTGGGAGCTTTAGATTTCATAAAGGAAGCAGACATTTTAACCCATGTTGAAACGATGAGCAAGGTACTGAACAAGGGGTTGAATGGGTTAAAAGACAAATATGAGGTGATTGGTGACGTACGGCAGCTAGGGTTGATGGCCGCTGTTGAATTCGTAAAAGACAGGGAAACTAAGGAGCCTTGGAAGGGATTTCTTGATAATGTCTTGTTAGAATGTCTTAAACGAGGAGTATTGGTCTGGAAGGCAGGCTATTATTTTAATGTTCTTCGTTTGCTCCCGCCACTTGTTATTACTGAAGAACTATTGAATAAAGCAATTACAGTTCTTGGAGAGGCAATCGGTAGTGTCGTTGAGCAGGAATTGTAGAAATATTTCGTAAAGTAACCACCTTTCCTGCCCTTAAGCTGGCCTTCACTTAGCCGCTTTAGCCAGCGATAATAGGTGCTCTTTGCCAGTCCCAGCTGTGCCAGAGCCCTTCGCCGCGGCAGTCCGGAACTGACTACCAGGGATAGAATCTCGCTCTTTTCGATAACGCTCACCCGGGTATACCTCCCCTTTATTCCAGACCCGGCGCTGCCGTTTTTTTAAGTACGTGCACCTGGAGAGATAACTCAGCTACCAGCGTTTTAAGCCTGGCGTTTTCACGCTTGATTTCCTGTATTTCAGTCCTGGTAGCATCCCGGGTTATATCCCTGGTTAGCCTCTCCTTGCCTGCTTCCATAAAGTCCTTGAGCCAGGCATAGTAGGTGCTGGGGCGAATGCCTTCCCGGCGACAGAGGTCCCTGATGGGAGTGTCGCGGCGGAAGCCTTCGAGAACAATGCGGATCTTCTCCTCGGCGGTGAACTTGCGGCGGGTTATGCGCTTGATGTCCCGGATGAACTGCTTGGTTTCTGCGGTCCTGGCCTCTGCCTGCCAGGGTCTATCGGATACTCCTTGTGTCATGGTCCTGCTCCTTTCTCAATCGATACTTTACTTCTTCCAGAGAGCAGGAGCAAGCCCCCAAGTGTCCATTAACTTTTGTCCCTATTGTGTCCCATTTATCCTGACGATTTACAATAGGGGGAGTGCTTCAACCCGACGTATGTTAAAATAGAGGTAAAGATACCGAGGGCTGATACGCGCTTCTAAGGGTTCATGACAAACCGGGAGTCTGAGCTTTATTGTTAACCTACGTATAAGAAAAGGCTATGCTTGACTCGAATAATAGCGGAATGGGAAATTCCGGACGGGGGGAAATTTGAAAAAGGAGGACGACATGCCTAATCGATTAGAGGCAGCTAGGGAAGCGTCATTCAAGGTTTTTGGACAGGTTCATGGTCCTGCTATCCCAGATACGATTTGTGACCATGGAGAGAATATCTATCTCTTTGATCAAAATGGCAAGAGATATATTGATTTTAGCGGTGGTGCTCTGGTCGCCAATATCGGGCATGGTGACCAGAGAGTGACCCAAGCCGTCACAGAGCAAATGAAAAAGGTGTCCTATTTTGACCACGGCTTTTGGTTAAATGAGCGACTGGGTGAGTTAGCAGAACGCCTCATCAGGTTGTCTCCGCCAAGTTTAACGCGCTGTCAATTTACCAATAGTGGTTCAGAGGCTACAGAAACAGCTATCAAACTTGCCCATCAATACCACTTGGAAAAGGGTAACCCGGAGAAGTTTATGCCGATAGGGAGGTGGCAGAGTTATCACGGAATGACCCTAGGTGCCCTTTCGGTTTCGGGACTGACCGGACGCCGTGGCAAATTCGGCCAGATTCTATTTGGGTGGCCCAAAATACCGGCGCCATTATGCTATCATTGCCCTTATGAGCTAACCTATCCAACTTGTAATATACGATGCGCTTGGGCTCTAGATGAAATAATCAATCAGGTAGGACCCCAATATGTTTCTGCCTTTTTTGCTGAGCCTGTTGGTGGTGCTGCTACCTCAGGCATGGTGCCAGTACCAGAATATTATCCCATAATCCGTGAGATATGCACCAAACATGATGTGCTCTTCGTAGATGACGAGGTCATATGTGGGTTTGGCAGGACAGGTAAGTGGTTTGGCATAGAACACTGGGGTGTTAAGCCTGACATGATGCTATTGGCTAAAGGCATGACTGGTGGTTATGCTCCCATGGCGGCTGTGCTAATTGATGAGGATATCAGAAAGGTTTTTGCCGAGACAGGTGGCACATTTACTCATGGTTTTACTATGGAGGCTAATCCTGTTAGCTGTGCGGCGGCCATAACCGTTATCGATATTCTGGAGAAAGAAGGTCTAATAGAACGGAGTGCTATACTGGGCGAATATCTGCATAAGCGAGCTAGGGAGAAGCTGTCTCAGCATCCTAGCGTGGGTCATATTCGCGGGAAGGGCATGCTTATGGGGATAGAGTTAGTTAAAAACAAAAAGACGAAGGAGCCATTTGACCCAGCCCTTACCGCCTCTTACCGTGTATATCAGGTAGCTAAGCAGAAGGGGTGCATGATTTATCCTACGGCAGGAGTAGTACAAGGGATAAAAGGGGATCACTTTTTGGTTGCCCCACCTTACATAATCACTAAAGAAGAAATAGATACCGCCTTAGATATACTAGATGAGGCTATCACTGAGTTCGAGAAAGAACGTGGTATGTAGTGGTGGAGCCGGCTTCATATTGTAATTTTGTCCACTAAACTCAGCACTGGCGCAGCTACTACCATAATCGCTGCATCTTGGAATATTTCAGGTAGCATTGCCTGAACAAAACTCAGGTGCTCAACCAGCCAGGTAAGGACACTGGAGTCTATCACTACTCTTTCCAGCCATTCGATAATAGGGTAAGCTTGAAGTAAAAGGGTAAATACCGCCAGTCCTATAGCGGCATTGAAAATATTGAGGGCACCTCCAATTAGTCGGAAAAGAAACCCTTTGTCCCAGACTTTCTGAGTAAGTTTCTTCGGCAAGAGTAATACGAAATATAATATGATGCTTATCAGGGCTAGCGTAACAAAAAAGCCAACAAAGTTTCCCCAGTTCTCCCCAGGTAGGAAGGAAAGGATGTTAGCCAGCAGGTGATAGGAGACACCAGTGAGTGGGATAGCAATAATTAGAGCGACCAAGGAAAAGAAGCTCTTAACTGCTCCATCCTTAAGGCCACCAATAAAGCTGAAGAAAAGTATTAAGGCTGCTAAAATACTAACCCATATCATCGTAACCCCTTAGAGGGTATTTCCCATGCCAACTATTGAGGCTATGTTAGAACACTTACTCGCCGGCTGTCAAAACTTCCAAGACTCAAAAAGATTGCGAGATAGTGGCTGCATTTTCTTTTGGTTATCTTAGTTGCGTAACAAAGGCTATTTTGGTAGAATCACTTGTGGCAGGAAGTTTCAATACTATCTGCAAGGGATGTGTGCGCTGAGGAGCTTGGGTAAATATACACTGAAAATAAAAAGTTTGAGATAGTAACTGGAGTTAGGTCAACGTAATCCGAGAAGAATATCACCGTCTAAAATAGAAAGGAGAATAGCCTAAGTGTTAAACGACTTTATCCGACAACAAATCACTTATAGACAGGGGAGCAAATTACCCCTCAAAGACATACGTGTTGTTGACCTGTCTACAATAGTGGCTGCCCCTTTCACGGCGACCCTTCTGGCAGATTTTGGGGCTGAGGTTATTAAGGTTGAGAATCCCAAGCTCCCTGATGGCATTCGAGCCTGGGGGGTCCTCGATGGAGGTATTCAGCCTTGGTGGTCTGTGGTAAGTCGTAATAAATTTCCGGTAACCCTGAACCTGAAGGCCCCTGAAGGGGCAAAGATTTTTGCCGAGTTGATTGCAAAATCGGATATCCTCACCGAAAATATGCGGCCTGGAGCCCTTGATAGATTGGGATTTACAACGGAACGACTCCTAGAAATCAATAAAGGTTTGATTATTGGTCGAATTTCCGGTTATGGTCAAACAGGACCATACGCGTCAAGGCCAGGTTTTGGTACCTTGGCGGAGGGATTCAGTGGCTATACCTGCCTGAATGGTGAGAGAGGTGGTGTGCCTCTTAGTCCACCAATGCCGTTGGCAGATATGGTTGCCGGGCAGCATCTGGCTTTTGGGGTTATGGTTGCCCTCAGAGATGCCAAAAGAGGGGAATACGGTGGTCAAGAAATCGATATCTCACTCTATGAACCCTTGCTCGGACTCCTTGGTGCTATTTTCCTTGATTACTGGCTGACCGGCGAAATACCTCAACCGTGGGGAAGTGAAATGAGCTATACGGCACCCCGAAACAATTATCAGACTAAGGACGGCCGCTGGATGGCGCTTTCTGCCACTGCCCAAGTCCCCTTTGAGAGACTAATGGATGCCATAGGTAGGCCTGAACTAAAGACCGATCCCCGGTTCAGTACCAATGAGGCACGAATTAAAGATGATAGCAGGGCCGAGCTTAACCGCTTAATTTCGGAATGGTTTTTGAAGATGAATTTGGATGAAGCTCTGAAAACTTGCGCCGAGCTGGGAATAACGGCTGGTATTATTGCCAATATGCGTGACATTGCTGAAAACCCACATGTACAAGAGAGGAAGACGCTTATTGATGTGATTGACCCATTAACAGACAAGAAATTCCGAATACCGGGTGTGCCTATAAGGCTGCAAAAAACACCAGGTGAGGTTAGGTTCCCCGGGCTTCCTCTCGGTGCTGCCAACGAAGTCATCTACCAGGATTTGCTTGGTTATTCGTCCGAACAATTAGAGGAGCTAAAGAATTCAAAAGTTATCTGATAACCAGTTTGATTTCAAGTGTACAGGAGGATATAGTGATTACATTGAGAACTTTATTATTTGTCCCGGGTAATCAGGAAAGAAGAATTGATAAAGCACGCTCAATACCCGCTGATGCCCTTATACTTGACCTGGAAGATTCGGTGCCTCTCACTGAGAAGAATTCTGCCCGGGTAATGGTCTCATCTTCCATAGATGGCCTTACTCTAAGCGGGCGGGAGATTTTTGTCCGTATTAACGCACTTTCGACCGACCATACAGTCGCAGATATTAAGGCGATTGTTATCCCTGGACTTAATGGCATTTGCCTTCCCAAGAGTGAGTCTGCAGATGACATACTTAAAGCCGATGCCCTAATTACAGATGCGGAAAGAGAGGCTAAGCTCACGGTGGGTTCAATAAGGCTCCTCGCTCTTGTTGAAACCTCAAAGGGCATCATTAATGCTTACGAAATAGCTGGTGCTTCTCCCCGCGTTTTAGGCATCGCCTTTGGACCAGAGGATTATGCTCTGGAGATGGGTATAAAGCGTACTAGGGAGGGAGTTGAAATTTATTATCCCCGCGTGGTGATTGCTGTCGCCTGTCATGCGGCTGGTATCTTAGCTATCGATGGCGTATATACTGATATAAGGGATGAAGAGGGACTTAGCCGGGAGACGGGATTAGCTCGGCAGATGGGTTTCCATGGCAAATTGCTAATCCACCCCAACCAGGTTAGCCCTGTAAGCCAAATATTTAGCCCCACCGAGGAAGAAATTGCCCATGCCCAGGGAGTAGTGGAAGCCTTTGAGACCGCACTAGCCAAAGGTCAGGCGTCAACTAGCTTTGAAGGTAGAATGATTGACGCCCCGGTGGCAGAAAGAGCCAGGAGACTCCTGGTCTTGGCGGAATCTATTGCCAAGCGGGGGAGAACCAGGTAATCTGGCTATTCACCCCTCACAATATTACTACAAATAAGTAGTGCCTGATGTCCACGAGAGACCACTTTTTAATCCACTTATGTGCTATTCTAATTTCTACTACTATTTTATAGCCGACCCAAATAGCTTATGGCAATGTTAGAAATGTTTCTTAACTAGGATGTATACTGCGGGGACTTCATTGATGTGCATAATACCAGTATAATGTAAATATGTTGACATCTGTCAATAATAGTTGACAGATGTCAACATTTGTGCTATTATTGGTGATGCATCTTTTGACCTAGGCTTGCATCAAGGTCCCAGCTAGCCAATGTCAAAAGGTGTAGGAAGGAATTACACATTAAACGGATGTGAAATGCTTGTTTTAAGATCCCTAAGACTAAAGAGTTGCCCAAGATGTAAGGGTGATATAATGCTCGAGCGAGACCGCTGGGGATGGTATGAGCAATGTATTCAGTGTGGCTACCTCCGTGACCTGGAAAACCCCGCTGAGGAGGAAGGGCAGAATAGGCAGATAGAAAGGAATAAAAGTTCTCCAGGTTGCGTAATTGGTGAACATACTTTAGTTTGACGATTAGTTGCTTAAAAGATCTGCAATACAGAATGAGCCGTATCTGCAGGGAAGTCTCTCATTCTAGAGCTGCTACCTGAGGAAACTCAGCAACCTAGTATACCAGCTAGCATTAGATTACCGATGGATCTAGCTGGCTTGGAGATAAGTATTGATACTTTTACCTATTTTCTAGATTGAATATGAGCTCCAGTATTCCTCATACTTTTTAATTGCCGCTTTATCCACTCCTATTTCTTCTAGCCTTTGCTTGGATGGGATTCCCTCTTCATTCCAACCACGAAGGCGGTAGTACTCTGAAAGCGCTGCCTCAAACTCTTTTCTCGGTAATACCTTACCTTTTGCTGGACCTTCCGGAAGAGGGTCAGTAAACAGACGCTCGGGCAAGGTATCTTCTTTGCTGCGGAATCCGGCCATAACATTAAAGATTCTACCTAGGTTATAAATCCTCTCTCCAGCTTTTGTTAACCCATCACTATCTACGTTGCTTTCCGTAGTCATATTTACTAACTTTGCCAAAAGGTCAAGGTCTAAACCCCAGAAATCACAGATACCGATACTAAACTTAACAGCTTGGGCATCCTGCAAATCCACAACCAACTTTGCCTTGCCCTCAAATGTGTATGGGTCTACCGTTTTCATGATAACTTCATCTACTGGTGTAAATGCTCTCTGATGGCAAGCACCTCTATCAGATGTAGCGTAAGCTAATCCCATTGCCCAAGCACCCCTAGGGTCATAGGATGGGATTTCTAACCCCTTTACCTGCATAGCAAAATCCCTGCCGCCATATTTTTCTGACAGGAACCTTACCCCTTCAGCAAGGTCATTACCAATTCCGTGCCGAAAAGCGATTTCCTCGGGAAGCTTTAGATAGTCCTCTGTATCTCCAAAACGAATACCAAAATCATGAATGCCCTGCTCTGTCATTTCCATTATGAAAGCAATTATGTTTCCTGTAGAAATGCTATCCAAGCCCAAATCATCGAGAGCTTTGTTAAGCTGAACAATTGCTTTCAAATCCGGGATTTGGCAGTTACTTCCGGCCATATTGAGTGATTCGTACTCAGGGCCTTCAAAGGCTATGCCATCCATTTCAATATAGTTACCACAGGCAAGAGGGCATGCAATACAAGCTTTACTACTCTTTTTGAACTTACCTCTTAGCTCTGAGTGGAACTTCTCATAGGTAGGCGAAATTCCGGTCTGAAAGTTTCGTGTTGGTACTATTCCCCCCTCCTGCATCCAATCACCATATGGCCATGTTCCGTCCGAAAGAAGAAAGTCATTATCAGGAATGAGAACGGATTCTTTGATAATCTCACGAAGGCTTTCCAGAAAAGAGGGCATATCAGGCACGGTTATATCCTTGCCGCCCCTTATGGCTATTGCCTTGAGGTTCTTGCTGCCCATGACAGCTCCGATACCCCCTCTACCCTGCTGGCGGTAAAACTCTGACGTTATGCAAGCAAACTTGACTAGATTTTCTCCGGCTGGCCCTATACTCAGGATCTTTACCTCTTCATCCTCTAATTTCTTCTTCAACCCAAGCTCGCTCTGAAAGGTTCCCTTACCACGGAGAAACTCAGCGTCCTTTATCTCAGTCTTATCGGGAGTGATGTAGAGATACACCAAGCGGTCAGCCTTACCTTTAACTATGATGGCATCGTAACCAGCATATTTGATCTCTGTACCTATAGCTCCCCCGATAGAACCATCACTGACGGTTCCCGTCGCCGGAGATTTAGAGGTAATAGCCAGCTTTCCACTATTAGGTATTAGGGTTCCACCAAAAATGCTTGGTGTAAGTATAATCTCATTCTCGGGGGATAAGGGGTCAATACTTGGGTCAATATCTTCAAGTAAGTATCTAATTCCAAGACCCTTTTGCCCATAATACTTGTCAAGCCACTCTTCTCTAGTGTTCTCCTCTGTCGCCCCTCCTCGAGAAAGGTCTACCCTCAATATTTTCCCGGTATAACTTTTCATTATTCCACCTCCACTGTTAAGCATTTTTGCGGACACCACTCAACACAATAGGGGTTGCCTTGACATAGATCAGGAATAGCTGGCAAGCCATCGCTCTTCATATGGATTACTCCCTCAGGGCAAGTATCTACACAGACCTCACAGCCAGTGCATAACTCATCATCAAGAGACAGCCATTTGCCGTTAGAAGTTATAGCTTCCACCGGGCAAGCTTCCACACACTCCAGACACAATGTGCAAGACTTTAGCTTTGTTTCTCTACCCGTCTCTGTGTAGTGGTCAATTATCCTTAATCGTGCCTTCTGGGGGTTAAAAACGCCTTCATGCTTAGCTGAGCAAGCTAGCTCGCATGACTTACATCCGGTACATTTTTCTGAGTCAAATCTTAGTTTCATATCTCCTCCACCTCGCTGCTTAACATTACAACTATAGCGTGGCCTTTCTGCTTATCGCAATACTAATGTCTAGCCTAGTTCGCTCCTCTTTCAGCCTATAAACAGTGAGTTAACATTTTTTAAGAAGATTTGTAACTGAATTGTTTTGACACTTTGCTAAAGACCTTTTCTAGAGCTTTCAGAACTATATCAAGCTCCTCCTCAGTGATGGTTAGTGGCGGCTCAATACGAATAGTCTTGGCATTTATCAAGGTACCAGCTACCAGAATGCCCTCTTCAAAGAGACTCTTAGCCACCTCGTAACCAGCTTCGCTGGTGGTGAATTCCATGCCGATGAGTAAACCACGACCGCGACCCTCGGCGCAAATATTCGGGTACTGGTTCATCAGGTCAACCAACTTAGGGGTAAAATAGCTTCCTTTTTCAGCAGCTTGCTCGGGCAGGTGCTCTTCTAGGAGAACATTGATAGCCGCAATAGCGGCGGCGCAGGCCAGCGGGTTACCACCAAAGGTAGTGGTATGTAAGAATGGGTTAGGGGTCATCTTCTCCCAAATTTCTTTGGTAGAGACAAAAGCACCAATAGGCATTACGGCGCCACCAAATGATTTACCCAAAGCCATTATATCGGGGGCAACACCATAATGGTCCATACAAAACATCTTGCCGGTGCGGCCCATTCCGGTTTGTACTTCATCGGCAATGAGAAGAACACCATGACGGTCACAGATTTCACGAACCTTAGGGAAGTAATCATCAGGCGGAATAATTACTCCTCCCTCACCCTGGATAGGCTCTAAAATCACCGCCGCGATATCCTCCCCGGTAAAGTTAGCACTAGCTATTTCTTTTTCTATAATGTCAGCATCACCGTAAGGGACATGCCTGAAGCCGGGGACTAGAGGAAGGAAGGGCTTGCGGAAAATATACTTAGAGGTAGCACTAAGAGAACCGAAAGATTTACCATGGAATGCCCCAACAGCGGCGATAAAACCAGTATGCCCGGTATGCAAACGAGCTAACTTCAATGCCCCTTCAACAGACTCAGTACCACTGTTAGTGAAAAAACTGTATTGTAAATCCCCTGGGGTAATGGCAGCTACTAGCTTAGCCAGCATGGCACGCAGCGGGTCCAGTAGTTCTTGGCTATGCAGAGCCTGGCGCTTTAACTGATTCATCATCGCTTTCATTACCTTGGGGTGGCGGTGGCCAACATTATAAATACCATATCCACCCAGACAATCAATGAAGTCGGTGCCGTAGATATCCACAAAGTGGACACCAGAGTCTTTCCATTCCACGGCAGTATAATCTGTGGAAACCGATTTCCGGTATTCAAGAAAGCCGGGGTTTACATTGTCACGAAATCCTTCCACGGACTCACGAACGACCCAATCTTTTTCCTCCTTGGTTAACTCTTCTTTATCAATAAAATCAAGGTATTTCTGGGACTGTTTAAGCACTGCGTCATAATTAAAACTCATCGTTTAACCTCCCTTTTTTGAAATTGATTTATAGTAAATCACCATACTACTTCTAGCTTTCCCTTACTGGCGTGGCAGAAAACTAGTCATTCATTTCAGTCGCCTCCTTTATCCCCCACCAAATACGAGGTGAGGAAGCCAAAGAACTATCTGGGGAAATATCATAATGATAGCCAAGCCAATCCCCTGAATTACTACGAATGGCCAAACCGAACGGTAGATGTCTCCCATGCTTATATCAGGTGGACATACGCCCTTCATCAGGAACAGGCAATAACCGAAGGGGGGCGTTAAATAAGCCATTTGCATATTAACGAGGTAAAGAACCCCGAACCATATCGGGTCAAAGCCAAGGGATTTGATGATAGGGATATAAATAGGCATGGTGATAAAAAGAATGGCGGTATCATCTAGAAACATCCCCAAGATGAAGAAGGATAGCTGTATCAGTATAAGAACGCCCCAGGGCCCTATTGGCAAAGTGGTCATCATTGTCTGCACTATTTCCCTGGCTCCCAAGGCATCATAGATTTTACCAAAGGTCAGTGCTGCCATGAATATCCACATCATCATGGTAGTCAGCCTTACGCTTGTTAGGAGTGAGTCTTGAACAATTTTTAGATTGAGCCGGCGTTTGATAGCAACCGCTACTATGCTGCCGAAGGCGCCTATAGCCGACGCCTCTACTGGTGTGGTCAGCCCTCCAATAATTGACCCTGTAACCGCCAAGACGATGATTCCCGGGAGGACTAAGCCCTTAAGGGACCTTATCTTTGCCCTCATGGGAGGCCGGTCTGCTTTCGGTATCGAGGGTGCTATATGCGGTTGAATTTTACTCCTTAATGTTATATACATAACAAACAAGGTAGCCAGCAGGAGCCCGGGAAGAAGCCCTCCGGCGAAGAGCATGCCTACTGATGCCTTAGCGACAACGGCATAGAGGATGGCAATGATGCTGGGTGGGATGAGAAAACCTAGAGCTGCTCCCGCCTGGATGCAGCCGATAGCGATAGACTTGTTATACCCTCGCTTGCGCATCAGGGGCAAGGCGATGCTCCCCATGGTCAGAGTGGCTGGTTCCTCTGAGCCAACGAGAGCAGCAAATATGGTAGAAACCCCTACTGTGGCTGATGCCAGACAGCCTGGTATAGGTGCTAGCCAGTTCTCAAAGGTGGCATAGAGGTCATCGGCTATGTCTGAGTAATACATCATCATCCCCATAAATAAGAAGAGGGGGACACATACCAGAAGAGTGTATCTTACGATGCTAACGGCCCCAAGAAATGCCATGCTTACAGATTCAGGCCCCCAGAGCCAGAAGGCAAATGCCAGACTCAGACCACCCAGGCCGAAGGCTATAGGCAGGCCGGTCATCAGAATCAACAACATGCCACCAAAGAAAATTACTGAAACCCACTCAATACTCATCTTAGTGGCCTCCCGGTGATAGCTAAATAGAGGTCGCGGATGTACTTAGCCACGCCCGCCAACAGGATAAAGGCAGCCCCGGCGGGTATAAATAGGTCAAAAGGCCAGAGAACTGGCTTCCATATTCCCCTAGCGTGGCTCTGCCGGGTAAAGGATAGCCCGAAATAGTTTATCCCGTATTTCAGTATCAAAGCACAGTAGAAGAAGAAAAGCGTATAGGTAGCCAGGTCCAAAATGGCCTGCCTTCTAGGACTAAGTCGTCGATAGAACACATCCATACGGACATGAGCATCCTGCAAAAGAACGTATCCGCCAGCGAGTAACCAGAAGGGGCCAAGGAGCAGTCCAGACAGCCCATAAGCCCAGATAGTAGGGGCGTCAAAGAAATACCTCATTACCACATCATAGAGCGTAATGGGCATGATAACCAAGATTAACCAGCTAACAATTTTAGCAGTATTTTCATTGAAGTATTCAATGCCACGAATAGCAAATTTTATCCATTTCATTAGCTAATTATCCATCACCTATATTTATTTGTAGAAAGCCAATTATGAGGCAACTTAAGTATCACAGCGTAATACTAATTTGACAATCCCTGCTAAATTAAACGGACTCAACTATGGAAACGGGGATGAGGGTTTCCCTCATCCCCTAGTCAAATTTAGTCAGCTGATGCGCCCGAAATCTCTTAGTGCCTCAAGACATAGATTCGCTGCCTGCTGGCACCCGGGAGACATCGCCGCGTAGTCACCCTGTAGCCACTTTAATGTTTCCTGGAAGATGGCTTCCACATCTTCATCGGGTAGCCGACATACGGTAACGCCAGCCTCTTCCTGCATCATCGCCAAGGCTTTAGCTTCTCCATGAGCATAAAAAGATCTCATGTATATGCCATTAGCCCTAACAGCCTCTCTGAGAATTGCTTGCAGGTTAGACGGCAACTCATTGTAGAGGTCCGCATTTATGAAGTAAAATGGGAAGTAGGAAATTTGATGGTGCGGCTCTATAAAATACTTGGCGACCTCGTGGAATCCCATCTCCGACATTGCCTTGGCACCCCCATACTCAACCGCATCAAGGACACCCGTAGCCAGGGCGGTATAGATTTCCTCAGGTCCCAGATAGGTTGATGAGGCACCAGCTAGGTCATGCAATATGGATCCCGTGGGGTCCAGAATTTGTATCGCGCAGCCCTTCATATCTTTTAGACTGTGGATTGGTTTGGTGAACATCATGGCACCCCAGTCATCTGGCTCAAAACCGAGCACATGATAACCAAATGTCTCCTCAAGAGCTTCAGTGTATATGTCCCCAACGCCATATTCATAAATAACGGCTATTTCCTCGTCCAATGTTCTCCACAAATACGGGGCTGATTCGAGGTAACCTTCAGGAACCACACCCTCATAATAGTCGGGATGGGTATGCCCTATGTCAATTGTACCCGCCGCAACAGCGTCCGAGAGTTGATCCCAGCTCACTAACTCACCGTCGGAGAACACACTGATGTCAATCTGCCCTCCGGTCATCTCCCTGACAATATCAGCATACTGTTCAAAGAAGTGGTTTTCGGCAGCACCCCAGGAATGTTGCATTCTCAGTTCATACACCTCTGCCGTCGGGGGCGGTGACGGAGTTGGTGACGGAGATGGAGATGGTGAGGGTGAAGGGGATGGACTTGGAGTCGGTGCCGGCGCAGCACAAGCTACCACCAGCGGAATTACCAGCATCAGACTCAGACAGACACTACCCAGTAAAATCAACAATTTTTTGGTTCTCAATTCAACAACCTCCTCAAAAGATTTTAGTCTACTACTTCCTAAATATATTCCCTAGTAAATCACCCCCTTTCCTGTAAATAAGATTGCTCAGTAACTCTTCAACATTCTTTATTCTAATTGACAATACATTAGTTCTCTGCTTTTTTCAAGAAGCAATAGACTCATCATATAGGCACCTACCCGTCCAAATGAGCGGGTACTTTGGTATGACCGGGGTCCAATTGTACGTGAAATTCTCGTTTTTATGATATAATATTGATATGGTCGAACCCTTATCAGAGCATGATTCAACTCAAGACTACCCGAAGAGGATTTCCATAGTATTGGCTGATGACCACCCCTTAGTACGCCAAGCGCTTAGAAGTGTTCTGGACCAGCAAGCTGATTTTGAGGTGGTTGCTGAGGTTAGCGATGGCGACGAGGTGGTTAAGGTCACCTCGGAGCTAGTTCCAGATGTGGTGATTATGGATATCAGTATGCCTAAGCTAAATGGTCTAGAAGCGACACGGCAAATCAAAGCGAAACATCCCGGGGTAGCGATATTGGTCCTCACTGTCCATGGCGAGGCTGAACACGTGCTCGGCTTGCTTGAGGCTGGTGCTGCTGGATACTTGACGAAAACTGTGTTTGGCGAAGAGGTTGTTCACGCTATACGTGCCGTGGTTGCCGGAGAAACAGTACTATCTGCAAGTAGTTCACACCAGATATTAAAACATGCCCTTCGGCTTATGGCAAAACCTTCACACCTAGACCCGAATTTCAGAATTAGCGCTCGAGAGCTACAAATTCTGAAACTGGCGGCCACGGGCATGAGCAACAAAGAGATTGCTCTCAACTTGGAGCTTAGCCCGCGCACGGTGAAAGGTTACCTAACGGATATGTTTTCGAAGTTAGGGGTTGCCTCTCGCACGGAAGCAGTCATTGTGAGCCTTCGGGCCGGACTTCTCACCCTTGATGATCTTGAGTAAGATGATTTTTGACGGATACCATGATAAAGCGCGTTACGAGGCAAAGCTGGCTTCTACGTAGCCCTCACTTTTGGGTTGTCATTCTTATGACGATAGGTCTTGTTGGCTTATACTATGCCTGGCCATGGCGAAACCATGCTTCTTGTCTCAGTGGTTTTGGATTGTTTGAGCTGAAGTACGACATGATTGGTATCCTTTTCATTATACCACTCACCTATGCTATTCTCGCCTTGTGGTGGCAGGGTGCTCTCATTATCTGGTTGTTGGCGCTTGTAGCCATGCTCCCCCGAATGATTCAAGTGACACGTAACTTTGGATTTTGGCTGGATAATATGTCTCTTTTCTTGCTTCCTTTAGCGGCTATACTCATAGCGATTTTGGTACTAAAGTGGCGTTCGAACGAAAGAAAGACTTTGGCAGAGCGCGAAACGGAGCGTCAGGTCTACATGTCACAAGTCTTCAAATGTCAGGAAGACGAGCGACAGCAGATTGCCCAGGAGATCCATGACGGTAGCATACAAACGTTAGTGGCTGTAGCCAATCGTGCTCAAACTCTGGTGTATGGTGACCACAATAATAACGTGTGTCAAGTAGGAGAAAATGCAAAGTGGATCAGGGACACGATTCTTAGTGTATCCGATGATTTGCGAAGGCTCAGTCTTCACTTGAGACCTAGCGTCTTAGATAATATGGGGCTTGCATCAGCATTAATGTGGCTGGTCGACCGTTTTAACGAGCGTGACAGTATACAGGCATGTATTTCTATAACTGGTGCTGAACGGAAGCTTTCTACTGAAACTGAGACCGCCATATTTCGCATACTTCAAGAGGCTTTGAATAACGTTAGCCGTCACTCAAAGGCAACTGTAGTTACGATTGCTCTGCAATTTCTTCCTCAGTCTATTAAATTAACGGTGCAGGACAATGGTGTAGGATATTCCTTGCCAACGATTGGTAGCCTTGCCACCGAGGGGAAATTTGGGCTAATCGGAATGGAACAGAGAGCCAAGGTCCTTAATGGCACTTTTCGTATCCATTCCCGGCCTGGCCGCGGAACATCGCTTGAAACCAAATTCAGTTGTTAGTTTCGTGCAGTGGCCATTCCTGAACATCATTTGGTGCCGGAATAGGATAACCCAATTATTACCAGCAGTAAGCAGCTTATGTATGGGGAGACTACAGAGTCCTTCATCTAAGGAGCAACACTGTCTTGTTGCCTAGGCAACTGCTACCTTTAGTCTCTTGAGACATAAATGCTTAAATGTAGGTACTACCCCACTTTGACATCACTAGTTTATTCCCAGGCTCACAGTTGTCAATTCGCCAAAATAGCGCTGAGCCAGTGTGTACACTGCTTCAGCTTGACAATGATAAGCGTGGGTGGTAATTTATTACTACGAATCTTTAACAGTTGGCAACGGGCTTAGTAATAGCAATTTGATTCATTCGCCCGAGTGCTCAATGCGTTGCCGAGCCTGGTACCTCTGCACACAAATACGGGACACTGGTCAGGCTGCTATCTTTCTAGTAATGACCTAAGGAAGTTCAACAGTGACGAAAGTGATGAAATTATTATCCGGGAACGAGGCTCTGGCGTTAGGGGCTTACCACGCTGGTGTTAAGGTGGCCGCTGCTTATCCGGGAACTCCCAGTACGGAGATTTTAGAAGCCCTATCTCGCTTTGATGATATCTATGCCGAATGGTCAACGAATGAGAAAGTAGCTATGGAGCTAGTGCTTGGTGCAGCCTATGCCGGGGTTCGATCAGTGGTATCTATGAAGCATGTCGGGCTGAATGTAGCCAGTGATCCGTTTATGGCAGCCTCGACTACTGGCATTAATGCTGGCATGGTAATAATAAGCGCTGACGACCCGGGTCTGCACAGCTCACAGGGCGAACAGGATAACCGTCACTATGCCAAAATAGCTAAGGTGCCCATGTTGGAGCCCAGCGATAGCCAGGAAGCCTACGACCTTATGGCATATGCTTTTGATATCAGTGAGAAGTTTGATACCCCGGTGCTGGTACGTACCACCACCCGAATCTCTCACTCTAAGTCAGTAGTTAAGATAAGCCGGAGTCGGATATCACCTGAGGTGTCCGCAGGCTTTAAGTATGATGTAAAAAAATATGTAATGCTGCCAGCCCATGCTCGGCTGCGACGTCCCTTACTGGAGGAGCGTCTGGTGAAACTAGCTGCTTATGCTGAGACCTCTCCGCTTAACCGCATAGAGTGGGGCGAGTTTCATCTGGGCGTGGTGACCAGCGGTGTGGCGTATCAATATGCTAAAGAAGTTTTCCCCAGGGCCTCTTTTCTTAAGCTTGGTATGACTTATCCCCTGCCCGAAAAACTGATTCGTCACTTTGCCGCACAGGTAGATAAACTAGTAGTGA
>CAZNEL010000034.1:0-17544 GCA_964572285.1 uncultured Dehalococcoidales bacterium
AAGACCTCAGGGCGAACGAGGTTAACGTTAAACATGGTTCCTTCTGTGCCCTGGAAAATCATGACTCTATCAAAGTAAGCCTGGAATAAGAGGAAGCCAGCCAGCCCGGCTGAAATCATGGCGTACCCCTTGGTCAGGGCTTTGGTGGTGTTACCGGTGGCATCAAGATGATCGGTAATTCTTCTTATCTCGCCTCCGGCATGGGTGAACTCGTTAATGCCGTTAGCATTATCAGTTATCGGCCCGAAGGTATCTTCGGCCAGGATAAAGGGGCAAGCCATTAGCATACCCATGGTAGCTACGGCAGAACCGTAAGCACCACTAACCCACCAGGGTAAGTCAAGCCCTGCCTTCGTACCGAACCAGTAAGAAACGAGGAGGGCTACCGCGATGATGATGGTGGTGGGCAGGACAGTTTCAAATCCCACCGACATTCCGGTAACAATAGTGGTGGCCGGTCCTGTTTTACAAGCCTCAGCGATGCTTCTAGTTGGCTTGTATCGGGCTTCGGTATAGTATTGGGTAACGTAGACTACTAATATGCTGAATACTAGACCAACGAGGCCGGCTCCCATAAGCCAGACCCATCCCGTAGGAAGCATGGGGCCGAACATTGATTTACAGACAAAGAACATTCCTATAGCCGAAAGAGCGATGGCGGCGTAATAGCCGCGGTTGAGAGCGTTCATCGGGTTTGCTTTGTCACTACGGGTGTGTACACATAGTATGCCGACTATGCTGGTAAGAATGCCGATTCCGCGGATGACCAGGGGAAAGAGCACCCAGGCAACAGCGGTGCTGGCGGGAATACCTGCTTTAAGGGAGGCTACATACAGCGCCACACCTATTATCATGGCACCTATGTTCTCCGCTGCGGTGGATTCAAAAAGGTCGGCTCCACGTCCGGCACAGTCACCAACATTATCACCAACTAAGTCAGCGATTACTGCTGCATTACGGGGATCATCCTCAGGAATGCCGGCTTCAACCTTACCGGCGAGGTCGGCTCCCATATCAGCCGCCTTGGTGTAAATACCACCGCCGAGCTGTGCAAAGAGAGCGACCATACTGGCTCCAAAACCAAAACCAACGATGAGATGAGGCGCAATTTCGGGGTGTGTCCCTCCTCCGAAGGCGAAGAACATTGCTGTTACGCCTAGTAGACTTAGAGCCACTACGAGGAAACCGGAGACAGCTCCGCCACGGAGCGCCACTTTTATGGCTTTATTTAAGCCATGGTGAGAAGCAGCGGCACAGCGGACATTTGATTTAACCGAGATCCACAGGCCCACAATTCCGGAAATACAGGAGCAAAGAGCTCCTGCCAGAAATGCAACCGCGGTCCTCCACCCTAGGCCAAAGGCTGTCAATCCTAGCGTTTCCAGTTCTTTTTCACTGCTCAGTGCGCCGATAAGAACGCCAATTACTATTGCCACAAAAAGAGCAGTTATCCCTATGGTAGAATACTGGCGTTTGAGGAAAGCCCAAGCTCCCTCAGATATCATGGCATTGACATCGCGCATGTCTGCTGTTCCCTGATCACTACGCAGGATATACCGTACCATGAGCAGGGCAAAAATAATGCCGACGCCACCCCCTATCAGAACCATCCAAAAAATTCCTGGCATATTACCTCCTTTCCCTTTTTTCCCACTTGAGTACAGGCATGAAAATATAGCGAAGACCGGTAATCATGTACTAATACCCAAGAGGTTGGTTGGCCATGAACTTCTGGGTCTTATATAAAAAAGAGGCTGCAAAACCAACCTCTTTGTTTTCTGTATCTCAACAAATCTAATGTATCCACCAAGTTACATATTTTAGTACATTTGATAGTAAAGGTCAAGACCAATCAGCTAGAATTTTTTTTCAAATTCACCCAGCCGGTTTTCTAGCTCCTTTTGTCTGATGACTAATGACAGGTCGCTACGTGTCTTTTCCAGGACACCACGAACCATATCAGTGGTACGGCGTAGGCCATTAGTTATGGCATCAGGGAAGTCCATGGTTACGAGAACACTGTAAATATCATCCATGGCTTCCAGTAACTCTTCCCCTCTGGAGAGGTCCCCTCTTCTCATACTATCTAGAAGGTAGCGTCGCAATTCGCCTGCTGCTTCTCCCATTCCATTGAGGTAAGCGGCAGCTTCAACACCCAATTCATCGGGACTGGGGAGGGGTTTTCCTATCACTAGGGCTAGGGTGATGCTGCCTTCAGCAAATTCTTTTTGGGCATCTCGAGTAAAGCCGGTGTAGGCGAGGTCACTGCATTTGGCGACAGTCTCTGCAATTTTACCAAGGAGAGTATGTGCTGTCTGGAGCAGCTCTTTAGCCTGATCAAACTCCTGTCGGTGGATAGCTCGTATGGCCTGGCTACAGTAGCGGATTACCTCACGGCACAAGGGCAACACCTTTTCCCTGGCGCTATCTTTAGCAGAGAAGCTTGCTCGTATCTGGTCGCTAATTAAGGCTAGATTATCGGTTATTCTATTCACATTGATACCTCGAACCTACTTTTTATTTGTCGAGCCGCTTCTTCCGGTGATTCAGCTTCTAATATGGCACTAATCATGGCTATTGAGTTAGCTCCAGCAGCAATAACCTGGGCTGCGTTATCCTTGCTAATGCCACCAATGGCAACCAGTGGTAAGGCTGTTGCTTCCCTGATCTGGCGTAGCCTTTCTATACCAACTACCGTGGCAGTTTCCTTGTACTTGGTTGGATACATAGCACCTACGGCAATATAATCAGCTCCTTCAGCTTCGATGGTAGCAGTTTGTTCCACAGTAGTTACTGACCCGCCCAGAACTTTAGCTATTGGTAATAGCTGGCGAGCTATTTTGATGGGTAGGTCATTCTGCCCCAGGTGCAGTCCATCGGCATCAGCCGCTAGGGCTATGTCCAGGTAGTCGTTCATTATGAAGAGCACATTTTTCTCGGCACAAAGGCTCTTTAGTTCCAGGGCTATTGGTAGTAGCTCTCTTTTACTGAGGAACTTATCACGTAGCTGGATTATTCTAGCGCCGCCATTGATTACCTGGTGAGCTGCTTCAAGATAGGTGCGTCCTTTCAGGGCTCGGCTGTCGAGAATAACATAGAGGCCGGTAATGTGTTTAGCTTTATCCTGCCGCAGCAACTTAGATAGCAAGTTTTTCTCTATGGTGTAGAGGTCAAATCGGGTTTGTTGCAGCTTTACCGGGTCTAATCCAGGTATGGTATCCGGTGTTTTAGCTAGCTCCTCTAGCACTCTGATTGACTGCTGGGCTCTTTTAGCATTGGCAACTAGCATTGTTGGCAGGTCGTGCTGCTTTTCTTCCTCAGGCACTTCAATATCCATACCGATATCGCCAGCTGCATTTCGTGCTTCAAGGAGCCTTTGATTAAAGGTATGGTCACTTCTTAATAGGTTGTGGCGCATCGTTTTTAACTGCTGGGTCAGGGTAGGATCGTTAAGCTGTAAACGCGCTAAGTCTTCTAAAACTCGGAGCCCTTCGCTTAAGCGGTTCAAATTGGCGTCAATAATACGTAGCATTGAATGTGATTCTACTGAAGTCATATTTATGTTCCTTTTCGCTAATTGCGTGAATAATTCTAACATAGCCTGATAAGCTAGTAAAACCACCATTCTTTAGCCGTCAGTCACTGCATTTTCGATAAGCTCGATTCTTGACAGCTTTCCATGCTGGGTTAACTCTATAGCGACGACATCGATACGCCACTGTGCGGGCAGGTTGATATGGGTTTGCTGGTAGTATTCAGCAATGTTTATTAACCTCTGTTTCTTGGTTGATGTTATTGATTCTTCAGGGCTACCATATTCCAGGCTGGTCTTGGTTCGTACCTCTACGAAAACCAGAGAGTCATCATATTTCCCGATAATATCAATTTCACCTTCGGAGCAGCGGTAGTTGGTCTCAATGATATGATAGCCTTTCTCTTCCAGAAAGGCTCTGGCCATTTTTTCCCCCAGGATGCCAATATCTCTACGTTTCATTTCTCTTGGTTGCTTACATCTCTGACCGGTTTGAAGGACTGGCGATGAATGGGTGACGGCCCCAGTCGGCGCAGGCAAGAGATG
Source organism: uncultured Dehalococcoidales bacterium (assembly GCA_964572285.1). Taxonomy (GTDB): domain Bacteria; phylum Chloroflexota; class Dehalococcoidia; order Dehalococcoidales; family JAUVZE01; genus CAZNEL01. The sequence continues at coordinate 4,079 of CAZNEL010000034.1, forward strand.
TGTTCTTTGGTGCCGTAACCTTTATGTCGCGCCAATCCATAGCCGGGATAAGTCTGGTCAAGCTCTACCATCAGGTGGTCTCGGGCTACCTTGGCAATAATAGAAGCGCAGGCGATAGATGTACATAGGCTATCACCGTATTTTATTCCCTTTTGGGGTAATGGGACATCAGGTAGAGACAAATAATCAATGAGTAGAAAATCAGGCGGTGGCGAAAGTTGGGCAATGGCTAGTTTCATAGCCAGGCGGGTGGCTTTAATTATACCTTGACTATCGATTATTTTATGGGGAGCCATGCCAACGCCTACTGAAATAGCTGTTTCGCGTATTCGATGAGATAGGTATTCACGTTTGTTTGGAGTTAGCTGTTTACTGTCTTTTACCTGATTTAGCCATGGGGTATCTATATTATTGGGCAGGATGACAGCGGCAGCGGCTACCGGACCAGCCAGTGCCCCTCGCCCAACTTCGTCAATGCCGGCGATAAGCTGGTAGCCCTGTATTTCAAATTTTCTTTCTTCCGTAAAAGACGGGAGTTGATGAGTATTTATCAACTCCACCCCCTTCGTCCTCACCCTTTTGGAGCAGGAGGTAAGCATAGGTTTAGCAAAAGTTTTGCTGTTGCAATCTACCCTTTACTGGAAAGCAGTTGGCTTATTCCTTGCCAGATAATTTGTGCTACTTTTGCCTTAGACTGGCTGGCATCTACTATCAGCCAGCGCTGCGGGTCGGAAGTTACCAGCTTAAGGTAACCTTCCCTTACCCTTTGATGAAAGGCTATTTCTTCTTGCTCAAAACGGTCATGTTTTTTATCTTTTTTTCGTGCTAACCCTGCCTCTACCGATACATCCAGTAGAATTGTCAGGTCAGGTTCTAGTCCCTGAGTGGCCGTATCGTTAATAGTTTTTACTAGCCCCATGTCTAATCCCCGCCCGTAACCTTGATAAGCAACTGTAGAGTCACTGTAGCGATCACAGATGACTACTAAGCCTTTTTTCAGATTAGGACGGATTACCTCGGTTACCAGTTGTGAGCGGGAGGCGTTAAACAGCAACAGTTCGGTCAGTGGCGTAATACCTTTATCGTCAGTCCACTTTAGCCAGTGCCCAAGCTTATTGCCGAGTGGTGTGCCACCTGGTTCGCGAATCAGTAGTGCTGGAATAGCTAACTTTAATAACCTGTGGCAGAGAGCTCTCGCCTGGTTGCTCTTGCCGCTCCCCTCACCACCCTCAAAAGTAATAAATAGAGACATGATTTATGCCTCGTTCTCTATAGAATAAATCCTCACCCGTCTATTAGGGTCTTTGCCTGTGCTTTGTGAGGCAAGGCTGCTTCGCTCGGCAATCAGGTGTTGTAAGCGTCGGATATAGCGGCTCTGGGGGCTGAGTTCTACAGTCTCCTCCCCACTCTTCACTTTACTAACCGCTTCCTGTGCCTCAGTCAGAGCAAATTGAAATCGCTCTGCTTTATCGGTGTTTTTTACGGGGTAAACAGTATTCAGCAGCTGCCTGATTTGTGGTGGAGTGTTACTTTTGAGAACATAGATGGGCAGGCTGGCAGCCTCGGCGTCTCTTATCTTTTGCGGCTTCCGTCGATAGTAGTTTTTAGAAGTTACCAGCAGGTTGGCATCTTCAATCTGGTTAACTATCTCCAGGTCCAGTGCTTGCTCTTTTACTAATTGTTCCAGTCGTGCCCGGTTTACCCCGAAGAGGTAAAGCCTGGGTGACTTATCTTCTTTGGCTGGTTGTTTAGGTTTGGTAGTTTTGTTAAGTGTGGTGGTTGGTGTCTCCTTTTCTACTCTGACCTCTCCTGCTTCATCCAGCCAGCGAATCTCGGTAACGAGAGGTTGACCGCGCAAAATGGCATCAACTGCCTCGCTGACATCAGAATGGATGACCACCTTATCCCAATCCTGGATTTCGACCAGAATATTAAAGGTGGGTGGTGACATACGTTCCAGTATTGATTTTTGAGTGCCCCGCCGCTTTGCCTCTTCATCGCCCAGGGTTACTGTCTGGATACCGCCAATGAGGTCGGCCAGGGTGGGGTTCATCATCAGGTTTTCTAATGTATTGCCATGGGCAGTGCCGACGAGTTGAACTCCTCGTTCAGCAATAGTTCTCGCTGCTTGTGCCTCCAGCTCGGTACCAATTTCGTCGATAACGATTACCTCAGGCATGTGGTTTTCTACAGCTTCAATCATTACCGCGTGTTGCCTGGTAGGGGTGGTTACCTGCATCCGCCGGGCATGACCAATAGCCGGGTGGGGGATATCACCATCGCCGGCTATTTCATTTGATGTATCGACAATAATAACCCGTTTATTGAAGTCATCAGCCAGCACTCGGGCAACTTCGCGGAGCATGGTTGTTTTACCTACCCCGGGGCGACCCAGCAGCAGGAGACTTTTACCTGATTGAATGAGGTCTTCAATCACCTTTATGGTGCCAAAGATAGCCCGTCCCACACGGCAGGTAAGTCCGACAATGCGCCCCTTGCGATTACGAATGGCGGAGATACGGTGTAGGGTGCGCTCAATTCCAGCTCGATTATCATCCCCGAAGGTGCTGATTCGTGATGCCACATACTCGATATCTGATTCGCTGATCTCCTGAGGGTTAAGGACTGTCTCGCGCTGGGGGAAGCGAGCTTCAGGAGAACGCCCTAGATCTAGGACTACTTCTAGTAGCTCTCTCAAGTCATTTTGTTGACATAATGGCTGGCGAATATGATGTGGCAGAATATCAAGCAGAGCATTCAGGTCATCGGTAGTTACCTTGGGCAAACATACCCTCCTCTAAAACAATTGGTTAGTTACCGGCGATAATATCTAAAAAATACTGGTGAAATCTCAAGTCATCAGTCAACTCGGGGTGGAAGGCGGTAGCCAGTAGCTTTTCTTGCCTGGCAGCGACACTGGTGCCATCAGCTAGTCTAGCTATTATTTCCACTTTACCACCTACCTGCTCGATTAGTGGGGCGCGAATGAACACACCAGGAAAGGGTTTTTCCCCTAGGACTGGTATTTTAAGCTCGGTCTCAAAGCTGTCCACTTGCCGTCCAAAGGCGTTACGTCTAATGGTTAAGTCCATAACTCCTATGGGTTCTAATCCGTCTGAATCTGAGATTCTGTTAGCTAGAAGTATCATGCCGGCACAGGTGCCGAAGATGGGTAAGCCATTTTTAGCTAGATTTCTTATCTCGCTCATCAGGTTATAGGCCAGCATCAAGTGGCTGATGGAGGTGCTTTCTCCCCCAGGAATGATTAGCCCGTCCAAGCCACTAAGCTCTAGGGGCAGGCGGACGGGCATTGCTTCTACCTGTAGTTTATGTAGCGTAGCTATGTGCTCGGCAAAGGCTCCTTGCGCCGCAAGGACACCTATTCTCATACTACCATCCTCTAGGTGCCAGCAGACTAAAGGACAATGAGCTACTCATACTTTCCTCCACCCAGTACTGCTGCAAAATAACCGTTCCCTCTCAGTGGACGCATAGTGTGTATCATACCGGCTGGAATGAATACTCCTGCTGGCCCAATAACCTCATATCTTTCATCTTCGAGAGTAACCTCAACAGTAAGGTCACCAATTACTAGATAAACCTCACTCACCGGATGTGCATGGGGTTCGATATGAGGTTTAAAATCAGCAGGGACCTGCTTTATATGGTCTATACTGACGTTGATATCCGCCTCTGGTACCAGGGATTTACTCATGTAATCGTATGCAGGCCCAAATTCTTCCCTTGCCCTAGCCATATCATGGTATGGGAGCTCCTCTATAAGCTGTGCGGGCACTATAAACCGCTTTGTTTTGCTCGCCATTTTAACTTCCCTTTTTATTGATTATAGCCCTCTAGATGCCAATAATTCTTCGGTGGGAATTTGCTTTATATCCAGCCCGGGCATGGCTTGTCCCAGGTTCTTGGAGACCTCAACAATGATTTGTGGGTCTCTATAGTGGGTAGTCGCCTTGACAATGGCCTTAGCCATAGCCTCTGGATTGGTGGATTTAAAGATACCGGAACCTACGAAGACGCCGTCAGCACCTAGTTGCATCATTAGGGCAGCGTCGGCTGGGGTAGCCACTCCACCAGCGGCAAAATTGACCACTGGCAATTTCCCCGTTTCATGTATTTCCTTTACCAGCTCAAAAGGAGCCCCCATTTCCTTAGCCTGGGCCATCAATTCTTCCACTGGCATATTTACCAGTTTGCGGATGCTGTCCATTACCGCCCGCATATGCCTGACAGCTTCGACAATATTACCAGTACCGGCTTCACCCTTAGTTCTAATCATAGCTGCTCCCTCACCGAGGCGGCGCAATGCCTCCCCTAGGTTACGACAACCACAGACAAAGGGAACCTTAAAGTCATGCTTCCAGACTTGGTGGGCTTCATCTGCGGGAGTAAGTACCTCAGACTCATCTATGTAGTCTACACCCATGGCCTCAAGTGCCTGAGCTTCCACGAAGTGACCGATACGGCACTTTGCCATCACTGGTATAGAAACAGTCTTCATAATGGCCTCGATGATTGTTGGGTCGGCCATGCGGGCAACACCACCGGCAGCACGAATATCAGATGGCACCCTCTCTAGCGCCATCACGGCGCACGCGCCGGCCTCCTGGGCAATCTTGGCGTGCTCGGGAGTAACTACATCCATAATCACTCCGCCTTTCAGCATTTGTGCCAGTCCAGCTTTAACCTTCCATGTGTTACTCTCCATGACCTCTCTCCTTACGCTACAGTTATATTCATATATTCTATGCTCATTCTACTACTGTTTACATTGTTTAGCAAGCTCGTGTACTCGTCGGTTCTAATTCAATTTTAGAGAGAGGTGATATAAGTAACATGGTTATATATGTAATCTAGCACCTCGTTGGGTGAAACTATATTCGTATTTAGTCCCAAGTCTGTAGGGTCGATATCCAAAGCTAGGCCTATTAGTTGTGTAGTAAACAAAACGGGCAGGTTATAATGGGTCTTGAACTTACTGTTCACTCGGCTCTGATAGGCGTCCAGATTAGTTTGACATAACGGACAGGGGGTAGTTATACACTGAGCACCATTTTCTAAGGCGTTGTCAAGCAATTTACGAATTAAGCCTAGTGCCAAATCCTCCTCGGAGATAATCAATGCCCCCCCACAGCAACGAGCCTTTAGCGGGAAGTAAACTGCCTCAGCCCCCAAGCACTCCACTAGGCGGTCAAGAGATTGTGGAAACTCCGTGTCGTCAGTGCCAAAATGAGGACGAACCAGCTGGCATCCATAGTAGGGGGCTACTTTGAGCCCGTGAAGTGGTCGTTTAACCTTGGTGGCTATAACCTCAGGGGTAATATCATTTACTAAGACATCTACCAGGTGCCTTATCCGTAGATTACGGTGGTACTCCAGATTGGAAACAGCTAGAGCCTCATTTACCTGTGCTAAAAGATGTGGGTGGTCTTCTAGTTGTATATCCGCTCTATTTAAGGTTACGTAACATGAACTACAGGGTGTTACCAGGTCAAGCCCGGTTTTCTCAGCCAGCGCTAGATTGCGGGCGGCAACAACGATAGACTCTAGTTCATCTAATGAGCCATATGGCGTCGAGCCACAGCAGGTCCAGTCCTCTAGCTCAATTAGCTCCATATCCAGGGGTTTAGCTACAGCTTCAACCGAGAGACCGAGACCTATTGCTGTAGCATTAGCCGAGCAACCGGGATAATAGGTGTACTGTTTCATTGGGTACCCCTGCTCTCTCTAAATTTCTGTATAATCCGGGATAAATCCTCTTTACCTTTAACCTTCTTGAGTGTTAGTGGCATACGCCCGTGTAGTAATAGTTTCAAACCTATCGGTAGCATCTTAAGCGCCGCCAGCGGGTTAGTCCGTAAATAGAATCTAAACATCATGCCAAACTCGTGAACTCGTCCGTTATCCTTAATAGAGTCAACAAAGCTGTGGTACATCGCCGGGGTACGAGTTTTTTTAATCCGGTAACCATACTGAGTTGCCAGGCTCTCTAAAGCGTGGGCCAGCTCAGTCGGTTTGACTTTTTGAGGACATCGGCAGCCACACAAGTGGCAAGAGAGGCAAAACCACATAGAATTACTGGAAAGAACCTCGTCTCGCATCCCGGCCCTTATCATGGCAATAATCTTTCGTGGAGGGTACTCCATTTGGCTAGCCATAGGGCAGGAGCCTGTGCAAACACCGCATTGAATACAGGACAAAATGTGCTCACCACCAGGGGTGGCTACTACCTCTTCTGTAAAGCTTTTCATACTCAGTTAGATATTAGCAAAAAGCTACGTATTCAGCAAATCTATGCTGGTAAGATTGTTCAGCAACCTATTCTCCTGCCCCTTCTCCTAATTAAGGGAGGTGGGGTCAACGGATTATCTCTACTAGTGAGGTGCTGTCTATTTGTTGCCACCATTCCCACCATGGTAAAATGTGGGTGTAAGAGAGGTTGTATACATGAGGATACTGGTCACCAATGATGACGGCATATTTGCTGAGGGACTGTGGACACTGGTTAAAGGGTTAAAGAGTATTGCCCAGGTAATAGTGGTCGCTCCAATTAGAGAGCAGAGCGCTGTAGGTACGGCTGTTACCTTGAGCCAACCATTAAGAGTGCAAGAAGTGTCAATGATGGCCCCGGAGGTAGAGAGCTACTCGGTGGAAGGCACACCGTCCGATTGTGTTATCCTGGCTTTAGAAAAACTGATTAAGGGTAAAGTAGACCTGATTGTTTCTGGTATAAATTATGGGCTGAATCTTGGTGATGATGTCCTTATCTCGGGAACTGTGAGTGCTGCCTTACAGGGGTATCTGCGTGGTTTTCCTGCCTTAGCCATATCAAGGGCTGCGGTGGATAGTCCCCACCTGGATAGTGCAGCTAAGCTAGCCACGTTGCTAGTTAAGAAAATTGACTCCGGTGAGTTGTCTTCGAATATTCTGCTTAATGTAAATTTACCGGATTTACCCCTGTCTAAAATCAAGGGTGTACAGATTACTCAGTTATCCAGTCAGAGTCACATTAACACTGTTGAAGAGGGGAATGACGGGAGACGCCAATACTATTGGCTGGTACGTCAGCAAACAGATAAAGTAGCCGATAACCAGACTGACGTATGGGCAGTGGAGCAGGGAAATATCTCTATCACCCCGTTGCATACTAGTTTACTTAATAGGGTAGCGCCGGCTATTCCTGATACCTTATGTTCTAACCTTCTTAATGGCTTACAGCAGCTATAAAGTTTGGGCTGTTCTTTGAGTAGCAATTAAGTATAAACGGAGGCAAATAAATTGCTGGATATCAAGGGCCTAACTGTAGAAGTAGATGGTAGGGAAATTCTGCACGATATAAATTTAACCATAAGTACCGGCGAAACGCATGCCTTGTTTGGGCCCAATGGCAGTGGGAAAACCACTCTACTTATGGCGATAATGGGTTTCCCAAGATACAAGGTAACTAAAGGCAATATCATTTTCAATGATCGGGATATAACCGGATTAACTCTGGATGAGCGCGCCCGTCTTGGTATTGGTATGTCTTTTCAGAGACCTCCGGTGGTGCGGGGAGTGAAGACACGCGATATGGTTACCGCTTGTCTCGAGGAAAAGGATGAAGAGACGGTTAACCGGCTTGCGGAGCGGGCTGACCTGGTTGATTTTCTGGAGCGAGAGGTAAACTATGGTTTCTCTGGTGGAGAATTAAAACGCTCCGAGTTGATGCAGCTAATGGCTCAAAAACCACAGCTTGTCTTACTGGATGAGCCGGAGTCCGGGGTTGATCTGGAGAATATCGCCTTGATTGGTAAGCTCATAGGTGAGCTGCTGGAAAAGGGTTGCCCGATAAGATTTAGAAATTGTATGGGGCTTATCATTACTCATACCGGGAACATTCTCAACTACGTTAATGCCCGCACCGGATATGTAATGATTGATGGCAGGATAGGCTGCGGATCAGACCCTCATGAGATCCTGGCGACCATTAAAGAGAAGGGATATGAGGAGTGTGCCCAATGCCTTTTGAGGGGTGTACAAAATGCGTGAACTGAAATCCTCTCAGAGTAATAAGGAAAAGGCTAAAAAAGCAGTTACCAAATCAGCGTCCTTCGGCGAAGACATTGATTTAGATACCTATGTTAATTCTACTGAAGAACTGCCGTATCAAAGTGATCCCTCACAGCTACTACCGCAGATTAAAGAACACATGATGCAGGTAGGGGTTACACTGGATGATACTCACCAACGTTCAGGAACCTTTATACAGATGGACCATTCCGTAATTCACAGTATGGCCTTGCAAGAAGGGATAGAGGTAATGAGTACCAGCCAGGCTCTGGAAAAGTATGACTGGTTAGCGGATTACTGGTGGAAGGCATTAGTTGTAGATAGCGATAAATATACGGCTCATGTTGAGCTTAATCAGGGTGATGGTTATTTTATTAGAGCTTTGCCCGGTGCCAAGACTGTCTATCCTGTTCAAGCCTGCCTGTATTTGGCTAAGAACAAGCTAGCCCAGAGTGTACATAATATCGTCATTGCTGAAGAGAATTCTGAGCTACACATTATTACCGGATGTGCCTCCTCTACTAACGAGCCGGGATTACACCTGGGGGCCTCTGAATTCTATGTTAAAAAGGGGGCAAAGATTACTTTTACCATGATACATAGCTGGACACCGGATATAGCGGTGCGTCCCCGTAGTGGAATTATTGTTGAAGAGGATGGGGTATTCATTAATAATTATGTAATTATGAAGCCAGTTAAATCGTTGCAAACATATCCGGTGGCAAGGTGTGTTGGTAAAAACGCTACTGTTAGATTTAACAGTATGCTCGTTGCGCCTCCTGGTTCAACAATGGATACCGGGGCCAAGGTATTCCTCGATGCTGAGGGATCTAAAACCGAAATAATATCCCGGGCAATTACTACCGGGGGTAGTATTATTACTCGTGGCTATATAGAGGGTAGTGCCCCTGAGGTCAAAGGACATATGGAATGTAACGGGTTGATTTTACAGGAAGAGGGTATGATTCACGCTATTCCTGAGCTCAAAGGTAACCTGGCTGGTATTGACCTATCCCATGAAGCGGCGGTGGGCAAGATAGCCGAGGAGGAGGTGGAGTACCTGATGGCACGGGGGTTAACCCGGAACGAAGCGACAGCTACGATTGTCAGAGGTTTCATGAAGGTAGATATCGAGGGCTTGCCACCGGAGCTTAATGCTGAATTACAGCGAGCAGTTGAAGCCAGTGAACGAGAGTTGATGTAGAGAGTAGGTGAGATAGCATATCTCGCTGATAGAAAGACCCTGAAGTCTTCTGACTGTTCAGTAATGCGCTAAATCGACTCTTGACAGGGTTTAGCCTTACGTTTATACTAAAACTGTCAGATATGGTAGTCTCGCTCTCCTGTAAGCTTGTTGCAAAATCCGGACAGAAGGAGGCGCTGGATCTAATATTTCAAGAAAAAGTACCCTCAGTAATGTGAAAGTATCATCAAAGTTCCCCAGGATATCTATGTGCGATACCAGTTGTGTGACTATGTTGATGGACTGTAGACGACTGTCGGTGCAGACGAATAGTCTGGTGAAAAGGAGGTGAACCCAATGGCAGCCAAGGCTTTTGTTTTAATTGAAACGGAAGTGGGCAAGACTAAAGAAGTGGTGTCTAAAATCGGGCAATTGGGGGGGGTGAAATCAGTTGATCCGGTGACCGGCCCCTATGATATTATTGCCATTGTAGAAGCTGAGAGCCTGAATGACATTGGTGATCTAGTTACCGGGAGAATCCACCCTATCGGCGGTATTACTCGAACGGTAACCTGTCTGGCAATATGGGCTGACTAGTTCCAATCATCTCTTTACTATGATTTTTGACTAGCCGATTGAAGGAGGAGGAATAAACATGGATTTTAAATACAGCGAAGAGCAACAGAGGTTCAGGAGAGAAGTCCAGGACTTCTTGGAAGAAGAATTAAGGCAAGGCCTGTGGCAGCCAAGTTGTGATGCCTGGATAATGGGCTTCGACCCGGAGTTTACCAAGCGAGTTGCTCAAAAAGGCTGGATTGGCTTAACTTGGCCTAAAGAATATGGGGGGCAAGGACGTTCCTATGTTGACCGTCTCATCCTTACTGAAGAGATGCTGCGCTATGGAGCGCCGGCAGGGTGTCACTGGTTTGCCGACCGCCAGATAGGTGGTTCCATTATTATTTATGGCACTGATGAGCAGAAGAAAGAGTTCCTTCCCATGATTTTGCGGGGTGAAGCCCGTGTCGGTTTGGGAATGAGTGAACCGGAAGCTGGCTCTGACTTAGCTTCTTTGAAGACCCGTGCTGTTGAAGATGGCGATGGCTATATCATTGATGGGCAAAAGGTATGGACCAGTGGTGCTAACCAAATGAACTGGATATACCTGGTAGCTCGAACAGATCCTGATGCTCCTAAACATAAAGGTATTAGTGAATTTCTTTTCGAGGCTAGTTTACCTGGTGTTACCGTTAATCCGATAATAGATATTACCGGCAGAGTACACTTTAATGAAGTATTTCTTGATGGCGTACATATTCCTAAGAAATGCCTGATAGGAGAGAAAAACCGTGGTTTTTACCAGATTCTGCACCAGCTTGATTACGAGAGAAGCGGGATGGAGCGGTTGATGGGTAATTATCCTCTTTTTGAGGCTCTCATAAAATATACTAAAGAGACTAAACGAAATGGCAAGCCGTTATCCGAAGACCCGCTGATTCGGTCAAAACTGGCACAGCTCAAGATTGAGTTTGAAGTGGGACGATTACACATGTACCGGGTTGCTATGGTTATGGATGAAGGTCGTGCCCCGAATTGGGAGTCGTCGATGTCCAAGGTATACGGCACTACCTTTGAACAGCATTTGGCCAACGTGGCGATGGAGATTATTGGGCTTTACGGACAACTTTCTCCTGAATCCAAGTGGGTACCTATGCTAGGCATGGCTCATGAATCGTATCTGTCTTCCAAGGGCTACAGTCTCCAGGCTGGCACCTCAGAAATCTTAAAGAATATTGTGGCTTTGAGAAGGCTGGGGCTACCCACTCAGTAATACCCAGTAATGATATTCGTTTCCCCAAAATGACCAAGGAATGAACCACAAGACTAGTAGGAGGCATAAGAATGGATTTGGCTCTCTCTGAAGAACAAGAAATGGTAAAAAAAATGGCTCGTGATTTTCTGACCGATAAGTTGCCCAAAGCGGTAGTCAAAGAGATGGAAGAGAATGAGCTAGGCTACTCACCGGATTTATGGAAAGAGATGACGGAGCTAGGTTGGGTGGGGTTAGTATTACCAGACAAGTATGGTGGTAGTGGTATGAGCTTTCTTGACCTGGCGGTGCTACTGGAGGAGATGGGGAAGGCCTGTCTGCCCGGTCCTTACTTCTCCACGGTGGTTTTAGGAGGTTTACCCATCATCGATACTGGAACTGAGGAGCAAAAGCAGGAATATCTACCCAAGATCGCCAGCGGCGAAATAATATTTACCTTGGCTTTAACTGAAGCTAGTGCCAGATATGATGCCAATGCTATTGAGGTTAAGGCTACTGCTGATAAAGATGCCTACATTCTAAATGGTACTAAGCTCTTTGTTCCTGATGCCCATGTTGCTAATTATATGCTGGTGGTTGCCAGGACTGATGAAAAAGCGAAGGCTGAGGATGGGATTACCATATTCATAGTTGATACCAAAAGCCCGGGTATAAGCCACACAGTTTTAAAAACCATTGCCAATGATAAGCTTTGCGAGGTGGTCTTTAATCAGGTGAGTGTACCCAAGGAAAATATTTTGGGTCAATTGAATCAAGGTTGGAGTGAGGTGCAAAAGATAGTCCAGCGAGCGGCGGTAGCCAAGTGCTGCGAGATAGTCGGTTGTGTTCAACAGGCACTGGACATGACTATTGATTATGCGAAGGAAAGAAAGCAGTTTGGCCGTCCCATTGGTAGCTTTCAAATTATCCAACATTACTGTGTTGATATGGCAACCGATGTTGATGGTGCCAGATTGTCAACATATCAAGCTGCTTGTATGATAAACGATGGCCTTCCATGTGCCCAGGAAGTAGCTGTTGCTAAAGCATGGGCCAGCGAAGTTAGCCAGCGAATTATGTCACTGGCACACCAGATTCATGGTGCTATCGGCTACTCTATAGACCATGACCTACAATACTACACACGGCGTGCTAAGGCGGCTGAAGTTACTTTCGGAGATGCCAGTTTCTATCGAGAGGTAGTAGCTCAAGAGATGGGGTTAGGATAATCCCTTTTAGTTATTGATTTCAGCTTCGTTATGACTTCATCTATCGTCTGTTCACTGGTAGAAGCGCCAGCTGTTATCCCTATATAGGGTTGATCTTTGAGCCAGGATAGTTGAATATCGGCGGCTGTTTCCACTAAGTATGTTTTGGTAGCTGTGGAACATAACTCGGCAAGACGGTTGGTGTTAGCACTGTTACGATCACCAATGACCAGCATCAGGTCAACTTTACTAGCCAGTTCAAGGGCTCCTGCTTGCCGTTTTCTAATATCGTGACATATGGTATCAATAACCCGTAGTTCAGAATCCCTGGTAAGGGTGAAGTCAATAACATCCTTGACAAATTCATTAAAATGAGCTGGTATTCGAGTCGTCTGGGATAGAATACCTATGTGGAGAGGTAGGTGGGCAAGCTCAGTGAGAGACTTAGCCTCCAAAGCGGCGGTGCCCTGATTGTTAGCCCAACCAAGGGTTGCCTTAACCTCAACGTGATTGCTGTCTCCGTAGATAATAACAAAAAAACCAGCCTCGGATAATTTTCGGGCTGCCTGCTGTAGACGGCGCACAAAAGGACAAGTAGTGTCAATTATTTCAATCTGTCTGGCACGAATATCTGCCTCAAGTTGCGTGCTTATACCGTGAGCACTAATCACTACAGTATTACCCTGTATATCATCCACATTTTTGGCTATTATGACTCCAATCTCGGCCAATCTTTTTAAGACTTGCTGGTTATGCACCACCGGTCCAAGTGTTTCTACGCCACCTCTCCCATGGGCGATATTTTCTAAAATATTGATGGCTCGCTTAACTCCAAAGCAAAACCCTATTTCGCCTGCTTTCTCAATTCTCATAATTGGCAACTTCTTTTGGGACATAATTACCCCGATATTCCTGGGGGAGTAGCTCAGCAATACGCTCCATTGAATAATTAGTAAGCCTGGCAAGCTCGCTTTTAGTCAGTTTGCCATTAGATGGTGTCAGATAGAAAGGATGTCCGATATTAACCGTTATCTGAGGGCGATGCAATAGCCAGCCGACCCCATTAATTTTCTCGGTACCAGTAATACCTATAGGGAGAACTTGGGTACCACTATGAACAGCTATCAATGATGAACCTGATAAGGCTGGTTGTAGTTGAGCATTGCTACTTCGTTTTCCTTCGGGGAACATAGCTAAAACT
>CAZNEL010000035.1:0-17484 GCA_964572285.1 uncultured Dehalococcoidales bacterium
GTCTTACGTGTCGATAAATATAAAAGGCAATAAAAGCAATAATTATGGCAATAATGAACGGGTCAAATGGGCGCATGATAGTTCGTATCTGCTCCCAGTGCTCGCCTAAAAGATAACCCCCATAGGCTAATCCAGCACACCAGATGAAAGAACCGAGAAAGGTATAGATTAAAAACTTAATAAAGTGCATTCTGGCTATCCCAGCAGGCAGACTGATAAAAGTACGAACCACAGGTAACAGGCGAGACAGGAAAATTGACCAGCTTCCATATCGATTAAACCATCGGTCAGCCATATCAAGATCATGGTGAGATATTAGGATATATTTCCCATACCTCTCTAAAAGAGGACGTCCTCCCCAGATACCTATCCCATAGGCTATAGCTGAGCCAATAGCACAGCCTAAAGCCCCGTAGGCACCAGCTACCAAGGTATAGGCAGCGGATAGGGATTGGTCTTTAATTAGTATCCAACCGGCAAATGGCATAATTATCTCGCTAGGTAGGGGGATACAGGCGCTCTCTATAGCCATAAGAACAACTACGCCCGGCCATTGCATCGAGATATAGGCATAATTTATAAAAGCTAGTAATTCTTGTTCCAGAGCGTACACCTTGGCAGTGTAACAAAGAATCGTTACCAGCGTCAAACTGACGCATGCGTCAGCTTGACAAGCATTCATTCTATTGTTAGTATGAGTACAGCTTCGGTAAAATGATTAGCGATTGAGCTAATAGTGTCAAGATTGCTAGATAAAATAGATAGTCCCACAGATTTGAAAGGGTTGACGTTACCAGAGCTCAGGCAACTAGCCGCTGAAATTAGGCGAGAACTGGTGGATACTGTAAATGCTAATGGAGGTCACTTGGCTTCCAATCTGGGAGTAGTTGAACTTACGATCGCACTGCACCGAGTATTTGACAGCCCACAGGATAAGCTTGTCTGGGATGTAGGCCACCAGAGTTATACTCATAAACTACTTACCGGTAGACGCCAGCAATTTGCCTCCCTTCGCCAGTTTGGCGGATTATCCGGATATACCTGCCGTAATGAAAGCGAACACGACTCATTCGGCGCTGGCCATGCTAGTACCTCAATTTCTGCTGCCCTGGGTATGGCTATTGCTCGCGACCTTGCTGGTGATAGCTATCACGTGGTTGCTATTATTGGTGATGGTGCTATAACTGGAGGGATGGCTATTGAAGCCTTAAATCAAGCAGGGCATCTAGGCTCTAGACTCATTGTGGTTTTGAACGATAATGGGATGTCAATTTCGCCTACCGTTGGTGCCATAGCAAAGCTACTGGACAAGGTACGGTTTGACCGCCGCTACTATCGGGCAAAAGAAGAAGCAAAGCATGTGATTACCACATTTCCATTGGGAGAAACTCTATGGCAGGCAAGCCAACGACTCAAGAGTGGATTTAAGGGCTTAGTTATGCCTACAACCATTTGGGAGGAACTTGGCTTCACCTATATGGGCCCAGTTGATGGTCATAATATTAGTGAGTTAGAAGTAGCTCTCAAGCAGGCAAAGAATTACCATTTCAAGCCTACCTTTGTTCACGTCATTACCGCCAAAGGTAAAGGGCATCTTCCAGCAGAAAAAGATGCTGTCTATTTCCATGGTGTGTCACCCAAAAAGAAAAGCGTTAAAGTGGCACCAAGCTATAGTGAAGTGTTTGCTCAAACTGTACTTCGCCTGGCTCATGAAAACCCCAAGTTAGTAGCAGTTACTCCAGCTATGCCCGAGGGAAATTACTTGAGCATTGTAGCTGAGGAATTTCCTAAGCGTGTGTTTGATGTCGGTATTTGTGAGCAGCATGCTGTCACCTTTGCTGCTGGATTGGCTACCCAAGGGTTTACCCCTATTGTGGCGATATACTCTACTTTTCTCCAGCGCGCTTTCGACCAGATTATCCATGATGTTTGTCTTCAAGAACTGCCAGTTGTATTTGCTATTGACCGCGCAGGCATTGTGGGAGAAGATGGCAAAACGCACCAAGGGGCATTTGATCTTTCATACCTATCGCTTATTCCTAACCTGGTAGTATCAGCACCCAAAGATGAGAACGAGTTGCAGCATTTGCTCTACACGGCGGTAAATTCAGGACGTCCCATGGCTATTAGATACCCTCGTGATCCAGGGTTAGGTGTGAAGTTAGATTCGGATTTACAGGCCATTCCTATAGGCCAGGGGGAGATAATAAGATTTGGAGAAGATGTAGCCATACTAGCTATAGGGTCCACGGTAGCCCCGTCTCTTGAAGCTGCTGGTGAGCTAGCTTTAAATGGTATTAAAGCTATTGTAGTTAATGCTCGCTTTGTTAAGCCGCTGGATTCTGAAATGATCATAAGCGTTGCTGGTCGTATTAAGAATCTGGTTACCGTTGAGGAGAATGTTATTAACGGTGGTTTTGGCAGTAGTGTAACTGAGCTTCTGCAACAATCAGGATTGGGTGATATGCAAATAAGGAGTATTGGTATTCCAGATGAGTTTGTAGAACAAGGGCCGCCAGCTATTCTGCGTTCTCGCTATGGTCTTGATGCTAAAGGTATAGCCCGACAAATCTTAGACTTGTTTCCTGACCTCAGTACTCAAGTTATAGAGAGGAAATTTATAAAGACACATGAATAAGATGTCGGTTAGAGATATAGATGTTGAAGGGAAAAGGGTTCTGGTTAGGGTTGACTTCAACGTTCCTTTAGATGAAAAAACAGGGGAAATTACCGATGACAGTCGTATTCAGGCCACACTACCGACTATGAAATATCTCCTTAGCCATATGGCAAAGGTCATTCTTATTTCCCATCTTGGCCGACCCGAAGGAAAAGTAAATGATAAGCTAAGGCTCGCGGTAGTCGCTAAACGCTTATCGCAGCTTCTGGGGCAGCCAGTTGAAGCCGCCACAGATTGTATTGGCTTTGAAGTAGAGAAATCGGTAGAAACCTTGCACAACGGCAATGTATTGCTTTTAGAAAATGTCCGGTTTCACCCCGAGGAGGAAAAGAATGGCACTTCCTTTTCGCAAGCCTTAGCCCGATTAGGGGATATATTCGTGAATGACGCCTTTAGTACCTCGCATCGGTCACATGCTTCCATAACTGGCATAGCTAATTATCTCCCCGCGGTAGCTGGATTCCTACTAGAGAAAGAAATTAATACTCTGGGTGGCATTTTGGATGACCCGGTTCATCCTTTCGTAGTGCTTCTTGGTGGAGCTAAAATAAGTGATAAGATTGGAATGCTAGAGAATATTAGAGATAAGGTAGATTCCCTGCTAATTGGTGGTGGTATGGCAGCTACTCTACTAAAGGCCAAGTCTTACGAAATAGGTTTGTCTCTAGTGGAAGAAGACAAGTTAGAATTTGTGACTCAGTTGATGAAGGACATAACCAAAAAGGGAACATGCCTAGTTCTTCCAATTGATGTGGTTATCGCTGATAGTCTCAGAGCTGAGGCAACATATAAGATAGTACCTATAGATAATATACCTCCAGATTTTATGATTGCAGATATAGGACCAAGCACCATTGACATCTTTTCTCAAGAATTGAAGAGATGTAGAACGGCCTTTTGGAACGGACCTATGGGTATATATGAGATACCTCAGTTTGCTTCAGGAACAAAGACTATGGCTAGAATAATAGCTGACCTTGAAGCAACAACAGTTATTGGCGGCGGTTCTACGGCGGAGGCAGTAATAGAAATGGAGCTAGCGGACAAGATGAACTTTGTTTCCACTGGAGGTGGCGCTTCGTTAAGATTCTTAAGCGGTAAAGCATTGCCTGGTGTAGAGGTATTGATGGATAAGGAGAGATAGCGGCAATGGACTTGGTTGATTTGGAATTCATCAAGCATATTTCTCTATCTTCACCGACTAAGATTATATTGTTAGTCATTGACGGGTTAGGTGGCTTACCCAATCCAGAAACTGGCAAGACAGAGTTGGAAACAGCCGATACGCCTAATCTTGATAAATTAGCGACTAATGGTATATGTGGGTTTATTGACCCAGTGAGTCCAGGAGTAACACCGGGTAGTGGTCCCGGGCACCTCGCTCTGTTTGGGTATAATCCTATCCATTTCAATATTGGGCGGGGGGTATTGGAAGCACTAGGGATAGATTTTGATCTCCAGCCGGAGGATGTAGCCGCTCGGGGGAATTTCTGTACTGTTGATGAAGCTGGCTTGGTTACTGACCGCAGGGCTGGTCGTATCTCTACTGAGGAGTGCGCCAAGCTGTGCCAGTTGCTGAATGGGCTGATAATAGACAGGGTTAAAGTTTTGGTTCGTCCAGTTAAGGAACACCGTTTTATAGTCGTATTCCGAGGTGAAGGACTAACTCCTGCTATCAGTGAATCTGACCCACAACAGATAGGAGTAATCCCAGAGCTTATCACTGCTCTCAACCCTAAGGCTAGCAGGATGGCCAGTATCGCCAGACAGTATGTAGATAAGGCGAGGGCTATTTTAACTGAACATAGCCCTGCCAACATGCTTCTCCTCCGTGGTATTTCTCAGCGACTCCAACTGCCTACGATGAACGAAATCTACAAACTAAAGCCATCTGTCATTGCCGTCTACCCTATGTATCGGGGGTTAGCGAAACTGGTGGGAATGGAAGTCTTGAAAACAGGAACCAGCATTGAGGATGAATTGGCAACACTAAAACAGAACTACATAAATTACGATTTCTTTTTCTTACATATCAAAGGAACTGATTCAGCTGGTGAAGATGGCGACTTTGACCGGAAAGTCAAGGTTATAGAGCAGGTTGATAATTCCATCCCCGACCTTACAAGTTTGGAACCTGATGTCATTGTAGTCACCGGTGACCACTCAACACCGGCTTTACTTAAGAGTCATAGCTGGCATCCGGTACCCATTCTTTTATACTCTAAATGGTGCCGTCCGGATAGAGTCGGGGAATTTTCCGAGTCAGCTTGTCTCTCTGGTGGATTGGGGCGATTTCCTGCCACTCAGATTATGTCCTTGGCAATGGCTAATGCGCTAAAGTTGACCAAATTTGGGGCTTAGGAGACTAAAATGCGGGTGCCGATGAGCGCTGGCAATTGGAAGATGAACACTACGCTGAGTGAAGCGGTAGAATTGGTCAATAAAATGCTCCGTGAGCTTGATGAGATAAGTAATGTTGAAAAAGTGCTCTGTCCACCCTTTGTTTCTCTACCTACGGTAGGAGAGCTAATCAAAGGAAGCTCAATAAAATTGGGAGCGCAGAACTTATACTTTGAAGAAAAGGGAGCCTATACCGGAGAGATTTCTCCGCTAATGCTGGCTAACCTGTGTGAATTTGTTATTATCGGACACTCTGAGCGGCGGCAGTATTTCAACGAGACCGGGGAAATTGTTAATAAGAAGGTTATGGCAGCATTAAAGGCTAGGTTAAAGCCTATCGTGTGTGTGGGAGAAAGATTAGAGGAGAATGAGTCAGGCAGGACAGAAGAAGTGGTAATCGAGCAACTAAAATCATCTTTAGCCGGCATAAACGATATCAACAGTTTAACCATTGCCTATGAGCCGGTTTGGGCCATTGGTACTGGTAAAGCAGCCACCGGTGAGCAAGCAAATGCAACCATCAATCTTATTCGCCGTACAATTTCTAAGCTATATGGTGAAAGAGTTGCCCTAGATATGCGCATTCTGTATGGTGGTAGCGTTACTGCTGACAATGCTACCGAGTTTATGCAGCAACCTGAGATAGATGGCGCCCTGGTTGGCGGGGCAAGCCTGAAGGCAGACCAATTTTTAAGCATTGTCAGGCAAACTTCAGAGATTAGAAGGTAGATGAATCGTCTAGTAGCCATTGTTGGCCCTACTGGCGTTGGTAAGAGCCAGCTAGCCCTTCACCTGGCCCAGAATCTTAACGGAGAGATAGTAAACGCCGACAGCCGACAGATATATCGCTATATGAATATCGGGACAGCTAAACCAACATCGCAGGAGCTTTCTCTTGTTCCTCATCATCTCATTGACATCGTTAATCCTGACGATAATTTTAGCCTAGCTCAATACCAACATCTAGCCTATGAAGCTATTAAGGATATCCAGCAGCGAGGCAAGCTAACCTTTTTAGTAGGTGGCAGTGGGCTATATGTTTCGTCAGTATTGGAAGGCTGGGGGATACCAGAGGTTCCACCAGACCCGGAATTTAGGCGTAACCTGGAGAGAGAAGCAACCGTAATTGGGAATGATAAACTCTATCAGGAGCTGGTGAAGGTTGACCCTGTGGCAGCCCAGAGGATTGACCCACGGAATGTCCGCCGCACAATAAGAGCTCTGGAGGTCTATAGAACTACTGGGGCTCCCTTTACGCAGTTGCAAAATAAGCAAGCACCGCCTTTTGATATGCTTATCGTAGGTTTAACCGCAGATAGAGCAGAACTCTATCGTAGAATTGACCAGCGGGTTGACGGGATGATGAAGCAAGGCTTGGCATCTGAGGTAAAAAGGTTAGTAGGTATGGGCTATGGCTTTAATCTACCAGCGATGTCCGGCATAGGCTACAAGCAAATCGGGGCGTTTCTAGGAGGGGAACTTACTCTAGAAACTGCCACCCAGCAAATTAAGTTTGAAACTCATCGTTTTGCCAGGCACCAGTATGCCTGGTTTCACTTGAATGACAGCCGTATAAAGTGGTTTAATATACAGAGTAGAACAGAATCAGAAATAATAGCACTAGTATCTAAGTTTGCCACTGATAAAGAACAACATAAGGCAAGGTAAGTATGAATTTTACCAAGATGCAAGGCGCCGGCAATGATTTTATTCTGGTGGAGGCCAGTGATATGGCTCAAGACTGGTCTCAGATGACAATAGCTATGTGTGACCGTCATTTCGGTATCGGTGGTGACGGCTTACTATTAGTGTTGCCTTCAAATAAAGCTGGTGTCCAGATGCGTGAGTTCAACGCCGATGGCTCTGAGGCAGAAGCTTGCGGTAACGGACTAAGATGCGTGGTTAAGTATGCCGCCTATAAGAGGCTTGTTAGTGATGATGCTCAGCAAATATTAGTTGAAACGATGTCAGGCATAAGAGAAGCAACGCTCCATAAGGCAGGAGGAAAAATAACCGGGATTCAGGTCAGTATGGGTAAACCGGAATTTCGCGCCAAAGATATCCCCGTACTAGTAGAGCCGAACCAAGAGGGTATAGTTGACATAAAACCAACTCTTGATTATCCCATTACTGTGGACGATAAGGAACTACTGTTAAACTTCATCTCTATGGGTAACCCGCATGCTGTTTGTTTCTGCAAACAGCCAGTATCTGATTTCCCTTTGTCCCGATTAGGACCAGCAGTTGAAAAGCATAGGCTCTTTCCTAACAGAACAAACTTTGAGGTGGCTAATGTCATAAGTGAGCAACGGATAGAGGCTCGGGTTTGGGAAAGAGGAGTAGGAGAGACTCTGGCTTGTGGCAGTGGCGCCTGCGCTATAGCAGTTGTAGCTCAACTGCATGGTTATATTGGCAGGAAAGTTGACATAAAACTACCAGGTGGTCTGTTGAGTATAGCATGGGAGGGGATGGGGGAGGTATTACTTAGCGGCCCGGCCGAGATAGTATTTACTGGAGAATGGCCAAGTGAGGAGTGAATAAGATGAAACTATCAAAACGGATTGAAAATCTACCACCTTATCTTTTTGTCGAAATTACTCGGAAAATTGCGGAGAAAAAAGCTAAGGGTGAAGAGGTGATTAGCTTTGCTATTGGTGACCCCGATATCCCCACACCCCACCATATAATTGACAGACTGTGCAAGGCTGCACATGACCCAGCTAATCATCGATACCCGGAAACCAGGGGATTACCTGAATTACATCGGGCTATAGCTGAGTGGTATAAGAAACGTTTTAACGTTTCCCTTGATGCTGATAAAGAGGTTTTGCCTCTCATAGGCTCAAAGGAGGGCGTGGCTCACATCGCATGGTGCTTCATTGACCCTGACGATGTCGCTCTGATACCAGACCCGGCATACCCGACTTATGCATCAAGCATCTTGTTGGCTGGTGGTAAACCTTACTACATGCCCCTTGTTGCGGGGAATGATTTTTTACCTGATTTGGATAATATACCCAGCCATGTGCTGGAAAAGGCTAAGCTACTATGGATAAACTATCCGAATAACCCTACGGGTGCAGTGGCTGATATTGATTTTTTCAACCGCGTGGTCAAATTTGCTCAGCAACATGACATAATTGTCTGTCATGATGGACCATATTCAGAGGTTGCCTTTGACGGCTACCAGCCAGTCAGCTTCATGCAAGCAAATGGAGCCAAGGAAATAGGATTAGAGTTCCATTCGCTATCTAAGTCCTATAATATGACCGGATGGCGAGTAGGAATGGCAGTAGGCAATGCGGCAGCAATAAACGCTCTAAAGACAATCAAATCTAATTTGGATTCAGGGATTCCTCAGGCTATCCAATATGCTGCCATTGAGGCTTTGACGGGTCCCCAAGATTGTGTCCAGGAGCATAATGCTATTTACCAGAAGCGCCGTGATTTGGTGGTTGATATGCTAAATAGTATCGGAATTGAAGCCAATTTACCAAAGGCAGGTCTTTATGTCTGGGCAAAGATTCCTGGAGGCTATACCTCTGTAGAATTTGCTAACGCTTTACTAGAAGAGGTTGGAGTAGTAGTTACCCCCGGGGTAGGCTATGGTAAACAGGGCGAGGGCTACGTACGGCTATCATTAACTATCTCCGATGCTGGCCTAGTAAAAGGACTATCTCGGCTAGCAGGGTGGCGTGGCGTCAAAAAGATAACCTACTAATAGAAAAATAGTTGACATAATAATTATTCAGAACTGGAGAGTTATTATTAGCAAAGGTACAACTCTTATCATGACAACCACAGAGCAGGCATTTTTAGTGGCTGTAGCGACCAAAAACACTAAGGACAATTGGCCTGTTGAAGATTCAATAGATGAGCTTGCCCAGTTGTCCAATACAGCTGGAGCCCAAGTAGTGGGGAAACTCACCCAACGGTTAGCTGTGCCATCAACCACCCATTATTTAGGCAAGGGCAAATTGGCTGAACTGCTAGCGCTACAGGAAAGTACTAATTATAATGTGGTAATTTTTGATGATGAGCTCTCGCCACTGCAACAACGAAATCTAGAGGAAACTCTTCAAGTAAAGGTAATTGACCGCGCTGCCTTAATTCTGGATATTTTCGCAAAGCGGGCGAAAACAAGAGAGGGTCAATTACAGGTAGAGCTAGCTCAACATCAGTACCTACTTCCTCGTCTGGTTGGACAGTGGAGCCATTTAGAAAGACTTGGCGGTGGTATTGGTACCAGAGGTCCGGGTGAATCACAGCTTGAGACCGACAGACGACTTATCCGCCAGAGAATACAACGTCTAAAATTGCAGATTGAAGAGGTAAGAAAACACCGTAATCTATATCGGCAGCAGCGTAAGAGGAGTGGTATCCCTGTAGTAGCCTTAGTTGGTTATACCAATGCCGGCAAAAGCACCTTACTCAATGCCCTCAGCCACGCTGATGTCTTTGTTGAGAATAAGCTCTTTGCTACTCTGGACCCAACTACGAGGCGTTTAACCCTTCCCGATAAAAGTGTAGTCTTAGCTACTGACACCGTTGGCTTTATCAGGAAATTACCGCCTACCATTGTAACTGCATTTCGAGCAACCCTTGAGGAGTTAGAAGAAGCCAGCCTGCTACTTCATGTAGCTGATGTGGCTTCGCATAACTCTTCAGAACAATGCCAGGTTGTAGAGGGCATACTAGCTGACCTCAACCTAACCGATAAGACCAGGATTACAGCGTTAAATAAAATTGACCTATTGCTTGGTGACGATAAGACCTGGAACGAAGAATCAGCTATCGGTTATCTTACTGGCCGGTGTGGTATCACCGATGATACTACAGTGCTCATTTCAGCAACTAGGGGGTGGGGACTAAGCCAACTCCAGCAGTTAATTAGCCACACACTGACCAAAACTGGTATAATCATCAACTAAGGAGGAAACAAAATATGACAGAACTAGGAACTTTACATAAATATGCAGAGGAACTTGAAAAACGCTTGCGCCTGAAGACCTTTCCTTTAGCCGTTAAACTGCTAGAAAAAGAAGCAGATATACCTAAGGAAGCAGTAAGACCATTTAGAGACTTGGGATATCATATGCCACTCTGCCAGGCCTTTGCGACATCGCGCCGGGAAGGAACATTGATGGCATTGCTGAAAGAGGATATGCTTTGTTTTGAACCGGTAGTAGGGTATGGAATGGCTGAGCCCCCACAATATTTCCTCGAAGGACATAACCGTTTTCCTGAGGATGTCGAAAGCCTGGAAGTCGGCAGCCACTATGCCAGTGATCTTCCTCGTTTGCCGGTTGGTAAATATATAGGTGTCATGTCAGCTCCTTTGCAGACAGCCACTTTCTTACCCGATGTAGTTTTAATGTACTGTGATTCAGCTCAGCTAAGCCTGCTGCTCTTAGCGAGGGAATATAAAATTGGCTATGACCTGAAACAAAGCCTCTCCAGCCATGCGGCTTGTGTTTATTCGGTTGTTCCGGTTATACAGACTGGAGAGTGCCGGGCTGCTATACCTTGCCGTGGCGACCACTATTTTGCCATAGCCGGTGACGACGACTTGGTTTTTGGTGCACCCACCAATAAACTGGATGACTTAATGGAAGGGTTAAGATACCTGGAAACAACCGAGTCTAAATTACCTAAAAACTATGATATGAAGAAAGAGCCAGAATTCCCGGAGAGCTACATGAAAATTGCCCGGATGATCGGCATGGATGTGTAACGTTTTGACCAGATGACTCCTTGTAAATATGCCGCTCTCAAATCGCTTTTAAGGCGCCTGTAATATCTATTGAATGGTAAACTACCTTTAGGACATTCTGAGGGGTAGTTTGCTGCCTTGTTTTGCCTCAGGATTTTTTATTTACTTTTAAGGAAACCTACCCCCTTTATCCCCCTCCCTTGGTAAGGGAGAGGGAAGATTATTAAAAAGAGGGGCAAAGCCCCTCTTAAACACCCTTTCCTCTCTTTTCACTGGTTAAGTCGGCTAAGGGCATATCATGGGTTGTAATTTGACATAACTATTCGACGTAATTGTGGTATAATAATGGTATGGAGTTTTATAATGTTGTGCAAATCATTCTCGTTGGTGTCCTTGTGCTGATAACGGGATACTATGCTTGGCAGACAAGGCGACAAGCCAACTCCTTGGATTTTCAGCTAAAGGCAATGGCAGAGCAAAGAAAAAAATCAATAGAACCGTTACTAATAATAGAGGACGTATCTAATCCTTGGAATGACAAAAAAGCATTGGAATCTAATATAACGTTAGATGTGCGTAATACAGGCATTGGCCTGGCATTAGACTTGGACATTTCCGCTTCTGCTACATTACGTCTTTCCAACCAAACCACTCAAAAGATTACTTCATGCGAATTTAACTGGCGGTTGAAGAAACCCTTTATAGAATTCTATTTTAAACCTGGTGACCATTATGGTTTGTCCCTTAAACTTTCAAAGACAGCCATTTACAACCCAATAATGGAAAAAATGTCCATGCATGTTAAGTTTGATTATCGTGATATTGACCAAACACATTATACTTGTGAGGAAACGATTTATTTTTCAGATGACATGCAGACAAAAACTTACAGAGACAAAATAATTACGAAATGCTAAAATATTTATGTAAACCCTCCATAACCTTCTCATTGTTTGGGTCGCACTATATATGTTATGTCAGGTTATACTGTTTTTACCTATAATATTACTCAGCACTTCACCGTTATTACTACTTTCTAAAACCACACTTATTAATTAAAGATATTGCCTGTGTTTCGCATCCAGCAAAATCTGGTAGGTATCGTAAAGACTTAACCCAACATTTTTAAGATAAGACCGGGGTTGTTTTCTGGCCTGTTTACTCTTCTTCCTCAATCCGTTAGATTTATGTCAACTTCTTCTGTGGTGTGCCCTGCTTATATATAAGTTATTGTTGCTGTACACCAGAAGGGTATGCTATACTGTTAGATTAGCAAATGGTAACATACAAGAAAGGGGTTTAGGTTTGGTAGATACGGTTACAATTAAGCAACTTCTAGAAGCCGGGGCGCACTTTGGGCATCAGACTGGGCGGTGGAACCCTCGTATGAAAAGCTATATCTTCACCAAGCGCAACGGCATTCATATCATTGACCTGGAGCAAACTACTGGTTTTCTGGATAAGGCTTGTGATTTTGTAAAACAGGTAGCTGCTGAAGGTGGTAGTATACTTTTTGTGGGCACAAAAAAGCAGGCTCAAGAAGCTGTGCAGGAAGAGGCGCAGCGTTGTGGGATGCATTATGTCAACCAGCGTTGGCTAGGTGGTATGCTAACCAACTTTACTACTATACAATCACGCATAGACCAGCTTGTCCGCCTTGAAGATCAAAAAAACAGAGGCGAGTTTGCTCACCTACCTAAGAAAGAAACATTAAAGCTTGAAGAGAAAATTACACGTTTTAATCAACAGATGGGCGGTTTCAAAGAGATGACCAGCCTGCCCGATGTCTTATTTATTATTGACCCTACTAAAGAAGTAATTGCCTTAGCTGAAGCCAAGCGCACGGGAACACCAGTGGTAGCCATAGTAGACACCAATTGTAACCCTGATGATATAGACTACCCTATTCCAGCCAATGACGATGCTATCCGGGCAATCAGGCTGATGTGTAGTAAAATCGCTGACGCAATTATTGAAGGTAAAATAGGTGGGGCAGCGTCGGTAACGGGGGAGGATGGATTAGAAAAACCAGAGTCTGCGGAAATTGCGGAAATTATGGAACCGCTTATCTTCACGCCTGAGGACGAATACAACGCAGGGGGCGAGATTGAACATCACGACATCTAATATAAAAGAATTAAGAGACCGATGTGGCGCCGGTGTTATGGATTGCCGCAAGGCTCTGTTTGAATCTGAAGGGGATACTGAGAAGGCACTCCAGATTCTAAAACAGCAAGGACTCCTCCGAGCAAAGAAGAAAGCAGAGCGTACTACCACCCAGGGGATAATTGAAGCCTATATTCATGCCGGGGGTCGTATCGGTGCTATGGTTAAAGTGAACTGCGAAACCGATTTTGTCGCTCGCACTAACGAATTCAAGGAATTGGCGCACCATCTGGCAATGCAAGTAGCTGCTATGAATCCCAAGTTTATCTCGAGGGAAGATATCCCTGAGGGTAATAATACAGACCCCGAAGGTAATGATATAAACCCTGAGATAGCCTGTTTGCTACTTCAATCTGATATTAAGTGCCCAGATAGAAGCATTCAAGAGACCATTGATGAAACCATAGCCAAAGTAGGAGAGAATATTCAAGTAAGCCAATTCGCTAGATTTGAAGTAGGCAGTCAGAAATCATAGAGATGGCTATTACTAAATATAAACGGGTTCTCCTTAAACTTAGTGGTGAAGCCCTCAGTGGTGGAGTCGACTACGGTATTGATGCTGCTATACTAACCAAACTAGCCAAGCAAATCAAACAAGTAGTAGAAATGGGTATCAGTGTAGCTATTGTCGTTGGCGGTGGTAATATCTGGCGTGGGGCAAAAGCCGAGAAAGAAGGGATGGACAGAGTTACCGCTGACTATGCTGGTATGCTAGCCACAGTGATAAATGCCCTGGCTCTTCAAGATGCCCTGGAAAAAGAAGGGGTAATTACCAGGACTCAAACAGCTATTGCTGTTCAACAAGTAGCCGAACCATATATCAGACGCCGGGCTATTCGCCACCTGGAGAAAGGCAGAGTAGTTATCTTTGCCGGTGGTACTGGCAATCCATATATGACTACTGATACGGCTGCTGCCCTGCGAGCGATAGAGATTGAAGCAGAAGTCCTGTTTATGACCAAAAACAATGTTGATGGTGTCTATAGTGCCGACCCCCACAAACAACCTGATGCTAAGAAAATCGATAAACTTACTCATCTTGAAGCATTGAACATGCGTCTGCAAGTAATGGATGCTACTGCCCTGTCCCTATGTTTAGAAAATAAACTACCTATAATTGTTTTTGACCTTCAGGTGCCTCATAGCTTAGAGCAGGTTGTAATCGGCGAGTCGATTGGTACTTTAATATCTAGTGAGGAACGAGATGGATAGCCACATTCTATGGGATGCTGAGAAAAAGATGCAGAAATCCATTGAGCTTCTAAGGCACGAGTTAGTCAACATCCGAACCGGGCGGGCTACACCTGCCTTAGTAGAGCATATCAAGGTAGAATACGCTGGTGTTCCCACCCCACTAAACCAGCTTGCCGGTGTTTCGGTGCCTGGGGCTCGGCTCCTTGTTATCCAGCCATGGGATAGAAGCAGTATCCACAGCATAGAGAAGGCTATCCTAAAGTCTGACCTGGGGTTAACTCCGATTAATGACGGCCATGTAATTCGATTGAGTATCCCACCACTCACCGCAGAGCGCCGACAAGAGCTAGTAAAGGTAGTGCGAAAAAGAGTTGAAGAAAAAAAGATAGTAATACGCAACCTAAGACGTGAAGCCATGGACGAGTTAAAGGGGTTAGAGAAAAACAAGGATATATCACAGGATGAGCATAAGCATGCTCAGATTCAGATACAGAAGCTAACTGACAGCGCTATAGCTGATGCCGAGCAAGTTGGGCGAGATAAAGAAGCAGAACTCACAGAAGTCTAATATTCGGCCCGGCTCTATGGCCCAACTTTGATACGGAACGGAGCGAGAAAGCGCTACTATCCGGCACCTAGAGGGAAAGAGACTTCTTTGGATTGTAACTGGAAGGCAAACAGCAGGTTAGCTGATATGAATAACTCTACTCCTGTCAACAAGTATGCTTAAGAAACGGGTCATCACAGCACTGTGTATTATTCCCTTTCTAATTACAGCTGTCTGGTTTGACCAACCATTACCTTGGTTTGCCATATTGGTGGCTATCTGGGGCCTATTGGCTGTTCTTGAATTCTACAAGCTGACTGGCGCTTCCAAAGCAGCACCGCTTACCTACTTCGGGCTAATTTGGACCCTGCTATTTATTCTGAGTCCTCATTTTAACTATGATTTAGCTATACCGCTTTTATTAACCTCAGCCGTAGTACTATCTCTAATCTGGCTTCTCTGGCAACCACAAAAAGAAGGGGCTTTTATTGGTTGGGCATGGACAATAGCAGGCATTCTCTATGTAGGATGGCTTTTAAGCTATTTCGTCGCACTTAGGGGGCTGGATAACGGCAGAGAATGGGTATTTTTAGCTCTATTTATTACCTTCGGTTCTGACACCACTGCCTTCTTTATTGGTAGAGCCTTGGGTAAACACCAGCTTGCCCCGCGCATCAGCCCAGGCAAAACCTGGGAAGGAGCCATAGCTGGTGTCTTTTGTAGTATTATTGTCAGTCTAATCTTGGTTAACCTTTTCAGTCTGCCTTTAAGCTATGGATGGACAATACTCTTAGGCTTGCTGGTCAGCATTTTGGGCCAGCTTGGCGACCTAGTGGAATCTCTGCTCAAACGCAATATGGGAGTAAAAGACTCAAGCAGGCTGATACCAGGTCATGGTGGTTTCCTTGACCGGATAGACAGTCTTGTCTTTGTCGGCATAGTGGTATACTATTACGTGTTAATCATACAATAACCAGTTAGCTAAACTAGCGATAGCTGGCGTTGGATTTCTGCTTGACGGTAGAAAAGGTATTTAGTAAAATTACTATAATCAAGGGGGCGGTTAGCTCAGTTGGTTAGAGCGCTGCGTTGACATCGCAGAGGTCACTGGTTCAAATCCAGTATCGCCCACCATTGCATCAGTTCTACCTGAAGAATTACCAATAAGGGAGCTGCTAGAGATACTATTGGGAGCGGAGGGGAGGATGAGGTTGATGTTGAGACGTATGACCAATGAGGAGCTATTTAAGCTCTATGATAGTGACTTGGTATTAAGGCTCCACTCTCCTAAAAATCTCAGTGACACAAGGAAATTCCTTACCAGATTCAACCAATACCTCGGAAGCTACCCACCTTCACCTGAAATTGCGAAGTCATTCCTAGCACAGTATGCTGACCGAAAACCCCGCACACTGTACCGCTATGCCCAGATGCTCAGGATGTTCATGAAGTGGTACGGCGAGCCTTTGGATGATTTAAAGATAAGGATACCTAAATCATTACCCCCCTACACAGAAGATGCCCAGATTGAAAAGCTAATTCATGCTATAGAGACTAAAAAGACTCATAAAGGGAATATAGTTCGTGACGTCTTGCTGGTGGAACTCGCATTGAAAACTGGAATGAGGCGTGGTGAGTTAGCTAATCTTGAAGTTCGTCATATTCATGAAGATTTCCTTATAGTACGTGAAGGTAAGAACAAAAAAGATAGGGTTATCCCGTTGTCACCATCAATAGTCTTCAGACTAAAGAGTTATGTCAAGGAAAGGAAGCCTAGCGACAAGGTATTTGGGCTTGCAGCACCTTCAATTACTATGAAAATTAAAGCCTATGCCCGAAGTGCTGGTATTGACGATTTTCATGCTCACACCTTAAGACATAAATTCGCTATTGATTTGCTTGAACATGGTGCTGATATTCGTTCAGTTCAGCATCTTTTAGGACATGAGAACCTTTCTACTACCCAGGTATACCTGTCAATTACTGATAAAAGGCTACGAGAAACCGTTAATTTACTAGATAAGAATAAGCGATTAGGCAAAACAACAGTAGATTCAGAGGAAATTATTAAGGGTGTACAGCCTAAATCGGAAAAACAACCTATTATAATAATAAGGACGAAAGAAAAGCTATCTTGGCTGAATAATACTGAGATAATGGGCAATGAGTACTCATCTCATTTTGTGGCACGAAACGAGGGGAACAGCCCACCAGTAGACCTTGAGCTATTGCTACTCGCCGAAGATAGAAAACTGCTTGAAAGTATGAGAGAAATCGCTTTGGGAATTGGGGGAAGCTTAGACTTCAAGCCATTATTGAATAGATCCGAAGGTAATTACTATGTGGTTTGCCAGTATAAGCAGATTACTTCTGCCGATAATAATGAGATTTGGCATCAAACCTGTCTACCATTTACATTAAAAATGGCAAGCGAAGAAGGTGAAGTTTACCTAGTGCCAAGTGAATTAGATTTTAAATTTAGTATTTTAAAGAAAGATAAGATTAATTCATTTACTCATAAGCCAAAATAGTTACATGTTCATCGAATTTTAACCTTGCCAGAATGCAAAACCATTTTTGTGCTGCAATATTAGGAAAGGGAGAGCGTATAAGCGAGCGTTCTCCCTTTTATTGTGCCTTAAAAAGAAGCCTCTCCTATTGAATTAAAGCAGTAATCTTTTCCTTTAATGTATCAATTTTATCCTGAGCTATATTACCTTTAGAATAAAGGGCAGTGTCCCGAATGTGGTGGAAAAAGGAATCGGCATGTCCTACCCTATAGAA
>CAZNEL010000036.1:0-17094 GCA_964572285.1 uncultured Dehalococcoidales bacterium
TTCAAGAACATGAGTGGGGGCTTCCCATGAGTCAAGAGTACAAAGAGGAGTACGATTTAAAGCCAGCCTATGCCAAGCTTGGCGAAATGCTCGGCATGGACCTGAAGAATTCGCCTCCACGGCCGCAGAAATATAAGAAACATTAGGTCACCGAGTTCGAAAGCGTACTGGGCAGAGACTTTGTCTCACAACTCTTCTATCTCCTGTATCCCTCTCATTACTTTTGCCTAAATGGATATGTGAGATTGCTTTACTTCACTCGCAATGACAATTTGAGTTGCAAAGCGGCCTTGATATGTGGTGCTTGACAAGAGAGTAATCTTAGCCTAGAATAGTATCGTATTACAATATCGGGGAGTGTTATCATGTTGGATAGGGAGTTTTTCTTGGGATTTGTTAAGATTCACGTCTTGTACCACGCTGCAAGAGAACCTATCTTCGGTGTAGAGATAACTGAGGAGTTGGCTCGACACGGGTATAGCATTAGCCCGGGTACTCTCTATCCAACACTGCACCGTCTGGCAAAAGAAGGTTATCTGGTAAGCAGTTCAAAAGTGGTTAATGGTAGAGTGAGGAAGTACTATCAAGCTACTACTCAAGGAAAGCTGGTGCTGGAAGAGTCTAAAGGGAAAATCAGGGAACTGGTTACCGAGGTCATTGAGGAGAAGTAATTGACAGAGGTATTGGATACTGATACCAGCCTCAGAAAAATCTGGGGGCTTAATCCTAATATCTTCTTTTTGGGTATCGTTAGCCTGCTAACCGATATCAGTAGTGAGATGATTTTTACTCTTGTCCCTCTCTTTTTGTGTAATGTGTTAGGGGTGGCTACCACCATCGTCGGCCTTGTCGGCGGGTTGTCTGAGAGCGCCGATGCCATCTTCAGGATATTCAGTGGTTGGTATAGTGACAAGATAGGTAAGCGCAAGCTTCTGGCGGTGCTGGGCTACAGTATCTCTACCGTGACTAAGCCCTTTATGTATGTGGCGACTAATTGGGGCATGGTCTTAGGTGTTAGATTTGGCGACAGGGTTGGTAAGGGTGTCCGCACTTCGTCACGTGATGCCCTGATAGCTGATTCTGTCTCGGCTGCTGAGCGAGGCAAGGGTTTCGGTTTCCATCGGGCTATGGATACCTCTGGTGCTGTCCTGGGGCTGGCGATAGCCGCCATCATTGTATATCTCGTACAGGGTGGGGGGTGGCAACTTACCCTGGAAACCTATCGGTGGATAGTGCTGGTAGGTGTTGGGCCGGCAGTGCTGGCGGTATTGGTACTGCTAATCTTCGTTCGCGAGCGCAGAAAACAGCCTTTACCAGGTGGGTTTACCCCCTCGTCCACTTTAACCAAGTCAACCAGAAGCTTTGATGCCCGCTTCAAGATATTTCTGGCCATTATGGCAGTGTTCACTCTGGGTAACTCCAGTGATTTCTTTGTTATACTCCGGGCACAGAATGTAGAGACACCCCTGATACAGGTGGTGCTGATGCTTGTCCTGTTTAATGTTACCTATGCGGCTATTTCCTTGCCGGCGGGCATGCTCTCAGATAGGCTGGGGAGGCGAAAGGTTATCGTCCTGGGGTGGTTTATTTATGCTCTGGTCTACCTGGGATTTGCCCTGGCGTCGAATATATGGCAGGTGTGGCTGCTCTTTGCCTGTTATGGAGTCTACTATGGCATAGTAGAGGGGGTGGCTCGGGCTTTTGTGGCTGATTTAGTAACTGAAGAGAAAAGGGGCACCGCCTACGGTCTGTATCATGGAGTGGTTGGCCTCACCCTTTTGCCCGCCAGCCTGATTGCCGGCTGGCTGTGGGATGCAGTGAATCCAGCAGCTCCTTTTTACTTCGGCGCCGGCCTTGCCTTTATCGCTATGCTGGGTATGATGGCGCTGATTAGGGAGTAGGCA
The DNA here is from genome assembly GCA_964572285.1 of uncultured Dehalococcoidales bacterium. GTDB lineage: Bacteria > Chloroflexota > Dehalococcoidia > Dehalococcoidales > JAUVZE01 > CAZNEL01. The sequence goes on from CAZNEL010000036.1 coordinate 1,905, forward strand.
CGGAAATTTAATCAATTACTGAAAATTGATGCTAAAGCCTCTTGACAAATGGTATCATATATGATACCATAATCTCAGGCCAGTAGGAGGTCAAAAAAGAAAAAAGAGGGGGGCAGCCGATTATGAGCGGGAGGTCATATTGTTGTGAGTCACAAGGAGAAACTTCTAGACAGGGTTAGGACGAATGTAAGAAATACTTCACTCAGGGATTTTGAGACATTGATAAACGCCTATGGACATATTGAGGCAGGAAGCAAACACCCAAAGGCTATTATAGGCGAGGGTAATTACCCAATGCCCTACAAGAGAGAAAAACGAATAAAATCTTGCTATGTTAAAAAGTTACTGGATATCATAGATAGTCTATGAATCTGTATATCATCTTTAGCTAAAAATTTGAACTTTAAATACTATAGGGAATTACGATTACGATGAAGAATATAAAAAAAGACTTAGAGTATTATGCCAAATTACCTTACACCATTATTGTTGAAATGTGGGACGATGGAGAAGGGCCATACTGGGTTGCTAGAATTGCAGAACTTCCGCACTGCTTGATACATGGTGATACCCCAGAGGAAGCTATTGCGGAAATTGAAGAAGTCAAGAGAGATTGGATTAAGTCTAGCTTAGAGAGAAAACTTAAGATACCTGAGCCAATACCACACAAACATAGCGGACAAATTAGCCTGAGAATCCCACCGTCTCTTCATGGACTCTTGTCTGACAGAGCAGATGTTGAGGGAATTAGCCTGAATCAATACATGACTGCAGCATTGGCGAACGCAGTTGGTTTGGACATTAATGTATCCAAACCAAAAACCAGCAAGGAACCAGTGCGGGTTTAATAATAGCATTAGATGTGAGTTTGCTCTCCTCAAACCTCATCCCACTACCACATTATCAATCAGTCTCGTCTTACCAATTTTTATAGCCAGTGATACCAGAGCTTGGGCATTAACCTTATCTAATTCCTCTAGAGTTTCCGGGTCGGCTATGGAGACATAATCAATAGCTGCCAGGGGCTCTTTTTGAATGAGGGCTGTCATCTGTTGACGGATAGCCTGGGCATCGGTTTCACCTTGTGAGTAGAACCTTTGAGCTAAGCAAAGCGAGTTATGAAGAACCAAAGCTGCCTGGCGCTCTTCAGGGTTGAGGTAAATATTGCGACTGCTCATCGCCAGGCCATCAGGCTCACGCACTGTGGGAACGGCGACTATCTCCAGGTGCATATTCAGGTCGGCCACCATTTTTTTTATAACTACTGCCTGCTGAGCATCCTTCTGCCCGAAATAGGCTCTGGTTGGCTGGACAATGTTAAATAGCTTGGCAACAACGGTGGCTACACCCCGGAAATGCCCGGGGCGGGAAGCACCCTCCAGCCGTCCGGTAATCTTTTCTACTTCTACCCAGCTGCTAAACTGTGGCGGGTACATCTCGGCTACCGAAGGCATAAAGACAATGTCAGCCTTTTCTTTTTCTAATAATGCCAGGTCACGCTCAGGGTCGCGGGGGTACTGTTTAAAATCTTCGTGGGGACCAAATTGGGTTGGATTAACAAAGATGCTGACTACTACCGATGAGTTCTCTATTCTGGCTTGTCTGGCCAAAGATAGATGTCCTTCATGTAAATAACCCATAGTGGGCACAAGACCCACTGGCTCAACCAGCTTGAGCCTTATTTTTTTCATCTCAGCTATGGTTTCAATGACTTTCATAGAAGCCTTTAGTCTAGTAGGAGACACGAGAGTCTTTGGTTATCTGGGCCAATATGCCTTCATCCATGGAAAAACTCTGTTTGTCCGTGGGGAAGCTACCAGTTTTGACCTCATTATCATATTCGGCAACCGCTTTTCGGATAATGTCGGCGAGCTTGGCATATTGTTTGGCGTGCTTAGGGACAAAGTCGGTAAACGAACCCAAAATATCATTTATTACCTGAACCTGCCCATCACAGCCGGCGCCAGCACCAATGCCAATAGTAGGTATACTTATTTCACTGGTAATAAGCGATGCCAGAGGAGCGGGAACAGTCTCCAGGACGATGGCAAAGGCGCCGGCTTCATCCAGAGCCCGGGCATCCTTTAGTAGCTTAATGGCTGCCTCTGGAGTCTTACCCTGAACCTTAAAGCCACCAAACTGGTTAATTGACTGGGGAGTGAGCCCGATATGACCCATAACTGGAATTCCGCATTCAACAATTCGCTTCACCTTTTCGGCTACAGTTATGCCACCCTCAAGCTTAACCACCTGGGCACCCGCCTCTTGAATAAAACGAGCGGCATTCTTGAGAGTATCATCAACACTGAGGTGGTAGGTCATAAATGGCATATCACCAATTACCATTGCTTGCTTTGTACCCCGGACTACAGCCTTGGTATGGTGCAGCATCTCCTCTATAGTAACTGGGATGGTTGATTCATACCCCAGCACCACCATGCCCAGGCTATCGCCAACTAGAATTAGTGGTATGCCCACCTCATCAACTATCTTGGCGGTGGCGTAGTCATAGGCGGTGAGCATGCTGATTTTCTCACCCTTTTGCTTCATGTCTTTTATTTTGTTTATAGTAGTACGCATTTGCTCCTCCTTTAGTATTGTGCAATTTTGGCATTTGGCTTAGTCTCAGTAATAGTATTTTGGACATCGACATATACTAACTTGGGGACAAGATTATATGCTTCTTCATCATCGACATGGCAGTAGGACAGGATAATAACAAGGTCTCCCTTGGTAGCCAATCTAGCGGCAGCACCGTTGATACCAATTTCACCGCTTCCCCTCTTCCCTTCAATGGCATAGGTGGTAAAACGGGCACCATTGTTAATATTCAGCACCTGTACCTGCTCATAAGGGAGGATTTCAGCTTCTTCCATTAGCTTCTTGTCGATGGTAATACTACCTTCATAGTCAATATTAAGCCAGGTAACACGAGCTCGGTGAATTTTACTTTTAAGCATTATTCTCATTAGATTCTCCGCTCAGTATGTTTTTCATTTTCTGTGCTTGCTGCTCATTAATTCTCCCCTTGGCCAGAGCAATTGGTATCGTCTGGAGTCCAAGTTCTCGGTAGGTTGAGAGGATAGCAGGAGCTACCTCTTCTAAAGCGCTGATGTGTTTTTTAATCGTCCCGCTATCGCCACGGGCAATAGGCCCGGTAAGGCATTGGGGTATGCCGATATTTTCAATGTTACTAATTGTCCCCTTTAGCAACGGCAATAGCGCCTGGGTAGCCTGGTGGGGTGGGATGTGGAAGGTCTGCCAAAGGTCAGTGGCTAACTTGACCAGGGTTACCACGTAGTTACAGGCAGTGACAGCGGCTGCATGATAGATGACCTTGTCACTCGCCTTTAGCTCTATCCAGTGTCCATCAAGAGCAGCAGCCATATCCTTTAGTGTACCCAGTAGGGGCTCCTCAGCTTCCAAAGCGAAGGTCGAGCCGGGTATGTTTTCCATAGCTTGTTTAGCACTGGCGAAGGTCTGCAAGGGGTGGAAGACGCCCACATAAACACCCAATTTCTTAGCTGGCTGTAATGTCTCGGTTGAATCAGAACCGCTACAGTGGACCACGCTCTGCCCACGATGCCACTTCAGTTGGGAGACTACCTGGACGATGGCATCGTCTGGGGTAGTGACGAAAACCAGCTCGGCAATGTCAACTACATCTTGACTGTTATTGAAAACACGGCAATGGCTGATTGCCCGTGCCAGGTTTTCTGCCGAGATCTGGCTTCGGCTAGATACTGCCACTACTGGATAGCCTTTATTGCTTAGCCTTACTGCTAGAGCAGTACCAACCGTTCCTGCTCCAATGAAGCCTAATTTGAGCATTTTATTAACACCTCAGCCAAATTCGCATAAAAAATACCCTCTCCGTCACAACCGGAGAAGGTAATCAAGTAGTGATTTTAACTTTTGCCGTCTCGGTCATATCCGATCCAAGCGACTTAAACATATTGCTAATCCTAATTTGGAGAGCTCACCGCCAATCTGGTCGATGGCTACAACCTACTATCTACTTGATTATATAAGGCTAACACCGGTTTGTCAATATCAAGTAGAAGCTACCTACAAACGCATATAGTCAAAGCACATCCATTTAAGCTATGATAGTATATGGAAGAGTTATAAATTAACTGTACAATTGAAATGGAGGTAAGCATAATGAAAGAGCAGGTCATTGCCGAAATACACGTTGTCCCCTTGGGAACAGCGGATACCAGCCTAAGCCACTACATCGCCGCTTGTCTTGATACGGTTAAACAAGCTCAAGACATAAGCTATCAGCTAACCGCTATGGGAACAATTATTCAGGGACCATTGGAGCGGGTTTTCGAGCTGGCACAGAAAATGCACGAGGTACCCTTTGTTATGGGAGCTAAAAGAGTAACTACTACTATGACCATCGATGACCGCCGTGATACGCCGGCAACCATGGAAGATAAGGTCAAGGCAGTACTAAGTAAAAGCTCTAGTCGATAATCATTGAAAGGAGAGGAGATTAATAATGAAACTACGTATCACTACCTTAAGCGAAAATACAGCTGGTATGGGTGAATTTCTGGCTGAATGGGGATTGAGCGTTCTAATAGAAGCTGACGATACGAAAATCTTGTTTGACACTGGGACAAGTATCTCAGCTTGCCATAATGCAGATATGCTAGGTGTTGACCTCAGCGAGGTTGATAAGATTGCCTTAAGCCATGGTCACTACGATCACACTGGAGGTCTACGACAAGTGCTAAGCAGGATGAAGAAGGAGGTAGAAATAATAGCCCACCCTGACATATGGGTGTCCAAATACAGTCACTGCCAGGGGGAAGCCGATATGTATATTGGTATACCATTCCAGCGCGAAGAGTTGGAAAGCCTGGGGGCTAGATTCAACCTGACAACAAAACCGGTAAAAATAGCTGATAATATAATGACTACCGGCGAAGTCCACATGACAACCGATTACGAGACGATAGACTCTGACCTGTGGATAAAAGAGGTCGGTATCTTGAAACCGGACAAGCTTGCCGATGACCTGGCAATCATCATCGATACCGAGATGGGATTGGTCGTCGTTTTAGGTTGTGCCCACCGTGGTATCATCAATACCCTATACCATGCCCAGCAGCTTACTGGCAAAAAAGAAATACACACCGTATTGGGTGGCTCTCATCTGATTAGCGCTTCTGAAGAGCGAATTTGGCTGACAGTGGCTGCTCTTAAGGAGCTGGATGTCCAAAGATTAGGCTTGTGTCATTGCACTGGCTTGCCGGCAGCAGCACTGTTAGCCCAAGAATTTGGCAACAAGTTCTTCTTTAATAACGCTGGTACTGTTCTAGAGTTGCCATAAGGAGTATACGATGGAGCTTTCAGTCCAACTGGCCCCTGAATACCAAAAGGGCTTATTATTGACTAACCCGGTAATGGCTGCTTCCGGCACCTTTGGCTACGGTACTGAGTATAACCACCTGTTTGATATTCAGCGGCTGGGAGCTATTGTTTGCAAGGGAACCACACTCAAACCAAAAGAGGGAAATACCCAGCCAAGGCTAGCCGAAACTGCCTCCGGCGTACTCAACTCAATTGGGTTGCAGAACATCGGGGTTAAAGCCTTAATTGAGGAAAAGGCACCACTCTGGGCACAATGGCGTGTGCCAGTCATCGTTAATATCGCCGGTGAGACTGTTGACGATTACGCCCAGCTAGCCAGTCAGCTAGATGGGGTAGCTGGTATCAGCGCTATTGAGGTAAATATTAGTTGCCCTAATGTTAAATCCGGTGGGGCTGAGTTTGGGGCTAACCCTGAGTCAGCGGCTGAGGTAACAACCGTTGTTAAAGCAGCCACCTCCCTTCCACTATTGGTCAAGTTGACCCCAAATACCAGTAGTATAGTTGAGGTAGCTTTGGCTGTAGCCGACGCCGGAGCCGATGCCATCACTCTTATCAACACTTTAAAGGGTATGGCGGTAGACATCGCTAAACGCCGACCACTACTCGGTAACATAAGTGGAGGCCTATCCGGACCAGCCATAAAGCCGGTGGCATTGCATATGGTTTATGAAGTATCCAGAGTAGTAAAAGTGCCAATCGTTGGTTGTGGTGGCATCACTACTGCCAGCGATGCCATAGAGTTCATCATGGCAGGGGCCAGTGCCATTCAGGTGGGCACTGCTAGCTTTACTAACCCTCGGGCGCCACTTGATGTTCTGGAGGGAATAGAGCAGTTCATGAAAAAAGAGGGGATAGCGAGTCTAATCGACCTTATTGGTGCTGCTCGAGGCTAAATTGGCTATCTCATTTCAATCTCTTTGACCAGCGTTGGCTGCATCATTTTGCAGAAGATATCTACTAGTTCAGGATCAAATTGGGTCCCCGCACAGCGTTTTATCTCTTCAATGGCTTGCTGTGATGGTAGCCGCTGGCGATAAGGCCGTAAGGAAGTAATGGCATCATAAGTATCGGCTACAGCCAGAATGCGTGCCTCCCAAGGAATATCTGCGCCTTTTAAGCCAGAAGGGTAGCCATTACCATCATAGCGCTCGTGATGGTGCAAGATAGCTGGGAGGCAGTTAACCAAGTTGATGACGTGCCTGAGTATCTCGACACCATCTTGAGGGTGCGCTTTGATTCGCTCCCACTCCTCTTCAGTCAGTGTTCCTTCTTTATTGAGTATGGAGTCAGGAACACCGATTTTGCCAATATCATGTAGCAGGGCAGCTGCCCGGATAGTTGTAACCTTGTCTCCCGGCAGCCCGAGTGCTTCAGCTAGAGCTACCGCATATTCACTAACTTTCTTAGAGTGACCATAGGTGTAGTGGTCCTTGGCATCAACGGTAGCGGCTAGAGCATAGATTATATTTAAAGCCCCCCGCCGCGCCTCAAGCTCTTCACCTATCAATGGTGTTCCTGACTTTACTATATCTGAGGATAAGCTTGTTCGGTTTCTTCCTGTTTGTTTAGCACGGTAGAGTGCAGTATCGGCACAGCCGATGATTTCCTCTTTGGTTATGCCATCGGATGGCCAGCTAGCTACACCAAGGCTAACCGTCACCGGCATTGCCTTAGAGCTCGCTTTTGACTCTATTGTTTTACGCATGCGCTCGGCTACCTTGTAAGCATTATCAAGCCTTGCTTCCGGTAGAATGACAGTAAATTCCTCTCCACCATAGCGAAATGGTATATCCAGCTTGCGCACCGAAGCCTTGATAAGCTCACCCATTTTCCGTAGAATCTGGTCACCGGCCAAATGCCCATAGATGTCGTTGTACACCTTGAAAAGGTCTATGTCCAACATTATTATCGAAAACACAGCACCAAAGCGTGAACCTCGGGCAATCTCTTGGTCCATTCGCTCATGAAACTGACGGTGGTTATATAGCCCGGTTAACCCATCAGTATTTGCCTTTATTGTAGCCTGAGTATAAAGCTGGGCATTCTCAATTATAATGCTGGCTTGGCTAGCCAGGCTCATCACCAGCCCTATATCATCGTGCGAAAAAGAACCACCTGACTGCTTTCCTCCTAAGGCTAAAATACCAATTAGCCTATCATGACTTTTGATGGAGCACAGAAATTCTAAATTGGAAGTAGCTAATTTTTCCCTTTCTACCTGCCACAATCCTTTAAATTCCGGGATAATATCAAGTTGTCTCAGGTTAAGCGAGCTATCTTCTTTTTCCAACCAAGCAATGACCGGGGTGTCAGCACTAAATCTAAGCCCTTCACCCGATTCACTTTTACCTTTGGGGTAAGTGAAATGGATGGTGAAATCGCCGCTACCAATATCCTGAAGCAATAGGCTAGCTTGTGTGATGTTTAGTGCTCTAGTCATTGCCGGTAGCATTTCTTTGGCCAGTTCGTCCAGATTAAGGATATTACCCATTTTACTACCAAAGCTGAGCAATATCTGACGGTGTTCATAAGTTTCTCGATAGAAAAGGCGGTCTACAACTCTCTGAGTAGCATATCGCAATGGGCGACTTGTCAGAGCTAGCAAGAGGGCTATTACGGTTGCCCCCGATACAATTGTGGGTACCGATTCTTCTGGGAATAGCCAGAAACCCAAAACGATGGCACCTACATATAGAACAATGAGTGTTCCAATTAGGGTAACATAGGTCAGACCTCTTCGTGCTACTAGCTTGATATCGAGAAGGCGGAAACGGGAAATAGCATAAGAGATTATTAGCGCATTGATAAGATGACCAATCTGGTCTAAAGGAAACCCGGCTATCGCTGGGACGAGGTTGGTGTAGCTAAATAGTACCAGTATGCTCCAACCACTGATCAAGTACATTGTTCTATTGCGGTCTATCGGGTCAAATGAGCTGCGATATTCTTTAGCCAGCAGCAGTATGATAAACGTAATAAAAGTGAGGCTAATACCACCGATGAAGTAGATTGAAATTCCCAGGCTGTGGTACAGAATATCATCAATAACATAAGAGTACTGTACTATGTAGCCACTGAAGGAAAGGACTGCCAGGACTAACAACAAGGCATAACCAAGGTATAGTCCTATTCCGGCATGTCTACTAGTATAGGCTCGGACGAAGCGATAATATGTAACAAGCGTGCCTACTACAGCTACGACAACTACTTCGTTCCAGAATAGTGCCTGAGAAGGGAAGGCATTGAGGTGCAGCATAAAAGCGGCGAAACTCCAGAACGCGGCAACACCGAGGTAAACGGCAAATATCTTGTTTGTCCGGTTTTTAGCCTGCTGTAAGGCAAGAACAAGAAGAATTATATACAAGAGAGAAGTAACCAGCGGAATCGCAGCCCATATACTCAATTAGTTCTCCTGAACGGCTTTTTTATAATTTTTATTACATTATGTATTGTAGAGTAATTATGCCCAATAGCCCTAGCCTTGTCAACAAGATTACTCATATTTAATAGTACTTTTGTCATCTATAGCCAATCAGATGGATTAATGTGGGATGGGTTTCGGGCCTTTAAAGATATCCGAATGGTTATGGAGGAACCTCCAGCGGTTTTGAAAGGAAAGAGGCTTCAAGTGGGCTTAATAGCTGAAAAAACAAATGCGCGGAGTTTTCAATGGCTGTAAATTGCTTTGAGTAAAAACTTAAGCAAACATATATTCCGATGGCACAGCAAGCTGCTTAAAAATACTAGGTTTGCTACGATACAGTTCCGGTGGTAAACGCCTGATCAAGCAAGTCAATATAGATATATTGCGGAGCCTTGACTATCTTTTTTCGTCTTAGGATAATGTTAGTTGCTTCGCTAGCCGCTAAAATCGAAGCTAATCCCACGCCAATGCTACAGGTTGGTACCGGTCTTTGCCTGGCCATAATACCCTGCAGCATCTCTAAAGACATAGCGGTAGTAGCGTATGATGGCATCACGGGTAATATTCTCTCGGTCGGTACAGATATTTCTTGGGCATTGTTGATATCTGCATCAGGTGGTAATTTATTATATTCTTCTAGAGTAATCCCCTGGGGATCAAAATTGGCTAAGAGAGCCCCGAATCCGATAGCCCCGGAGAAGAGATAATATATGCCCCTCTTCCTGGCCGCTCTCTGCAAGAAAATAGATTCCTTCCAAGCCCCGTAGTCCATTTCGTCAATTACCAGATCACAACCATCGACGAAAGTATTGGCGTCACCCTTCGATTTGATGCCGGTATTGCTGAAAGATATATTGGCTCCGGGATTAATATCTTTGATTTCCTGGTAGACTGCTTCAGCTTTATACTTGCCCAGTCTGAGCGTAGAGGAGCCGAATTGCCGATTAAGATTACTTTCTTCGAAAGTCTCCATATCAGCAATTTTGATATTACCTACCCCAAGCCTGATTAGCCTTTCGGCGAGCATACCACCAACTCCACCCATACCGGCTACTGCTATGGTTGATTTCTTTAGCCTCTCCTGCTCGGCTTCAGTGAAAATCCCGATATTTCGTGAGAAGATTCTCTGGTATTGATCATCCATCTAATCACCTCTCCGGGGCAAAGTATTCAGGAGTCGGACCTTTTCAGCGAATTGATAAAGGCTGTTACGCTTCGCCTGTTCGGTACCAGCATAGGTGTTTCCTGCTGGTACTTATCGTATCCCTCGAACATCTTCAGGAAAAAGTATTTGTCTTGCACTATGACCAATGCCGTATTCAGAATAACAAATATTGGTGCGGCGATAAGCATGAGATACGACTTTGAAATAAGAACCAGCGAGAAAAAGAAGGATGTCACCCAGTAGACGCCTGGGTGACGAACCAGAGCGTACAACCCCGTCTTGACGAGTTTGTCGCCAACTCCAGCGTTAACATATGTTTTACGGAATGGTAGATTGATGAACAGGGCAAGCGATATCATCATTAGAGAAACTGCAAGTAATGTCCAACCCAGCCAGATCAGTGGAGCGGGTATTGACAGGGTATTTGATTGCAGGCACAGCTTAATCAGTGAAAAGATCAATATGGCGAAGCCAGCCGTCCAGGTAATCGGCTTTAACCCGAAAGGGACCTTTTTCAAGGATACCAGGTCAAAAAGATGTATTATTATAAAGCCCAAGATGCCTATACCAACGTATATCATAGTACTGTTCCCCCGTTAATCCAGGATCTGGCCGAGGTATTTCTACTCTTTGCTCTGTACAGTTACCTATAATTGAGCAACGAGTTAATCTAGCTATGCCTCTACCTTTTCCTTTGTTTTCACCTCGACCTTTCTCCTGGTGCTAACTAGAAACTTTATTATGTCGTCAGATGGGTTGAGGTGTGGTGGCTTCAGGTGAGCTAGCTCGGCACCGGCCGCCTGCTGTCCTAACTTATAGAGCCGAAAGGCACTTTCAGGAAGTAGAGTGACCTCTAGCGGTCTTAAACCGGTAAATAATTCTAACTCGGTATAGGGAGTATCCAGTTTCTTGAGCTGCTCATGGACAGCATTAGCTACCTGTTCAGGAGCAATGTATCCATTTTCTTTTAGTTCAATATACAGGTGTAGTATTGGTTCACCTTTAACTTCTTTACGTGCTGTCCAGCTCTCATAAGATAGTCCGGTGTTCTCGATAGCCTGCCAGATAACCTTTTCGGAAAGACGGGTAAAACCGGCAATGTCAATCTGGTCATCAATACGGGAGAGAAACAGCATTTGGGGAATGTCTATATTTAGCTGCTCATTACGTAATGAAGTGATCTTGATTAAGTGTCCCAGCTTATATCTAATAAAAGGCCCTCCGTGGAAACTGGTAATGACCAGTTCGTAATTCTTACCTGGCTTTACCTGGTCAAGCAACAGGGTTGACGGTTTATATGTTGGGTCCTGCCAGGATTTAATGCTTTCCTCTTCCGGAATGAATTCAAAGAAATTAAGATTAGGAACAAAGGTCATACCCTGATAATCCCAAGTTTGCATGGCTATCATAATACCTTCGGTGCAACCGTGGGAATCCAGCGGATATTGGCCCCACATTTCCTTGATTTTTTCCTTATATACGGAGCCATCCATACCAAAGGTAACCAAACCTTTCAATGGCCATAGGTCTTTAGGTAACAAAGTGCGGTGGGCGAGCTTACTCTTTATTACACCTCTTACCAGACGGGAGAAAGCCTTCGGTTTTTTAAGTAAAGCTTTAACGTTCGTCTTCTTCCCTTTCTGACTTAAGCGGTCCCCGATAGCTACGGCAACACTGGACATGGTTACCATCAGATCTAGGCCTTTGGATAGCGCCATATCAAAACCTGACTGCATCCTCTCCTCAAATGGGATTCTCTCGGCTTCATCTACTGGTGGTAAGAAATCAAAAAGCTCGTGGGGAAAAGCGCGAGTCATGGTACCACTGGCATAGGGTGGGGGAGCCATACCGTAGAAAAGCTTATCCTGATCCCGAAGATTAATCTCATTTCTTTGCTTACAAGTAGAGAAAATTAACAGGGCAAATAATATTGGCTCTATTTCTTCAAGTTGTCTAGCGGTAACTGGTGCCCACCGATATGGATACTCGCCAGATTTACCCGAGGTGTACTGCCAGAGAAGCGGTTTTTTCGGCAGCACATCCATTCTTCGCTTCAGAAGATAAGGAGCGTAATCAGCGTAGGTGGTAAGTGGTACTTGCTCGCGGAACTCTTCCATGTTACTAGGATTGGCTCCGTTCATAATATAGCGACCCAGATGACATTTCTTTAGCAGTTCCATCTGTTCCAGAAGTAGCCGTCGCTGAATTCTCATGAAGTCCTCTAGACTCAGGTCAATAAAGCCACAGCATCTCTGCCACAGTTCATCTTGCCTGTTTTGTTTAAATAGTTCAGATAATGTAGTCATTTAGTCTAACCTCCTTAAATCTTGGTCCTTTGGCTGTAAGTTCTTGGCCAAATGGCGAATACTCTCTAACTATTACATGTGCTGCTGAGGATGGGAAGATATTGTGTTCTAGAACAATGTTCTATTGAGCCTGTAGCCCCTTAAAAACCTGAATGGAAGAGTGCCGATGGCTTGTCCTTGAACTCTATAAGTGGCTAAACGTTTACAAATAAAAAATCCCCCTTCTTCTAAAGAAGGGGGATTTTTTATTTATGGGAGAAAACACAAATCTAGTGGGCTAAATTAACAAACTATTTCCATTTAATCTTAGCTTCTTTCCTATCATCTCCGGAGGATAGATCACCCTCGAGCTCGTGTAATCTACTAGTGAGTTCCTCGAACTCAGTTTTTGGTGACTGTTTACCCAGTTCAAGACCATAGCTTACAAAGAAATCAAGGGCTCTTTTAAGGAGACTCTTCACATCATCCGCAAAAGTGCGAAACTCTTCTCTGGTAACGTATTGCTGCTCCTCATGTTTTTCTGGGGTCTCTTGTAACTGGGCATTAATCAAGAATTCGATGAATTCTGCCTGGCCCATATCGCCACGGTTGTCATCAATTCTCTTAAGAACCGCTGCCGGCATTATCAGCATCCTTTTGTCACTCATAAATTCTCTCCTTCGGTGAGTATCATCAGCAATAAGCCCCTGAGACTAATACTACTTTGCGCTACCACTTGGTTATTGAAAGGTGGTAACGCAATTAATTTTCTCTCCCATGTTTCATTAAAATGTTTAAAGGTCTAGAAGTTAATCCTCATCTCTTGACTCAAGTATTTCTAGGATACCGTCAATACTTCTTAGCAGCCTGAGCCCTTTCCTGGTCACTTTATAAGTTACCATTGGATTGCCGACTGTTACTTTATCGATTAGCCTTAGTTCCAGCATGAAATTAAGGTACTTCTTAAGTTGGAAGTAACTCATGTTAGCGCTGTACATAATTTCTGTTTTACCAGCTTCACCCAGCCGTAGCATATCTGCTATCACTTCAATACTGGACCGTCGCCGGTCTATGTTTAACACTTGACAGCTCCTATTACCTTTGACCTATTACTAATATACTATCATTGCTTGTAGGAGCTGTCAAGGGGGTTTCAAGGGAATTTAGAAAATTCCCAGATACCAATTAAGAATATTGCTGCCAAACAGCAGGGTTATTATAGCTCCTAAAGAAAGAAAAGGAGCAAAGGGAATACCCTCCTTCCGCTTTTTCAACTTGAACAGCAGTAGAATTACAGCCACCAAGCCACCGAGCACTACCGCCAGAAATAAGGCGACAAATACCAGATAGCCAGTAATTATGCCTATCAAGGCAGCCATTTTTACATCTCCCCACCCCATACCTCCCCGGGAAATAACAACAATTAGTAAAAAAAGAACTAAGCCAATGCCACCGCCGATAGCCGCCTGAACAATTCCCGGTTCAGGCAAGTAGCCCAGAAGTAAAGCTACTGCCCCGTTAGGATAAACCACTCTAGACGGAGGCAAAAAGATACTGATAATAAAAGCCACCGCCATACTAGGGTAAACCACCTTGTTGAGGATAAGCCCATGCTCCAAATCAATAACCATAAGAACAATGAACAGGCAGCAATAGGCAGCAGCCACTGCAAATTCAACATTGAAACCATAATGCCAGTAGAGGTAGGCAAACAGGATTCCAGTGCCAATTTCCACCCAGAGCAGACGCTTAGGGACCGGGGACTGGCAATAACGGCAACGACCACGCAGCCATAGGTAGCTAAAAACCGGGACGAGGTCTTTTATCGCCAGACGATGATGACAGGCAGCACAACGAGAGGCAGGGAAAAGAAGCGACTCACCGCCAGGCAAGCGGTCAATGCAGACATTGAGGAAACTACCCACAGCGATACCAAGTAAAACCGAAATGACTATCCAAACAACTTCCATCTAGGTCTCTATTGTGATTGTTTTTAGCGAATCAGTCAATAGCAGCTATTTCATCCGGAGCTGGTGGGAGATATCAATTGCTTAACAGAAGCTAAGACAAGGCCTCTATTCCGTAGGAACTAAGCCTCAATGTATTCTGTTTTTCGTTGGCAATTCGTATTTACAAACAAAAAGGCTCTATTTACTCAGTAAAATAGAGCCTAAAAATACCGGCGCTATATGTATCAAGCTTGTTGCTGCGAGTTAGTGTCTATTAACCTGAGGAACTCCCCTTAGTTGATGGAGATTAACCCTTGCTGTACGGCTATTACTACTGCTTGAGTGCGAGCGTTGGCATTCAACTTTATCATAATTGAGGCAACGTGGTTCTTAATGGTTTGTTCGCTAATGTCGAGCTTAGCCGCAATCTGCTTGTTACTATAACCTTGAGCCACATAATTGAGGACTTCTGTCTCTCTTGTGGTGAGAGGTGCTATTAAGGGTTCAGTCTCCGGCTTCCCGGAGAGCTCTTGAAATTGACTTAGAATTTTCCCGGCTAGCTCGGGGCGACTGGAAAGACTTTCATTTATGGGATACTCACCACGAACCACTCGTCTCACCATATCAGCCAGTTGGTCACCAAGAATCTCCTTACTTTGATAAGCGGCAACCCGGTTTTCAATTGCCTGGAAGAGCTGAGCGTCATTGGGATTGGAGGTAAGCATGATTATACCCACACTGGGCAAGCGTTGTTTTAGCCTATAGGCTAAGCTCAGGCTACTGTCAGGTGCATTATCAGTATCTATAATCACTACGTCCGGTGGCATAACCTCAACAATTAAGGCTTGGTCAGTGACTTTAGCCTGACCTATAACTTGTATTTCCTCTGTCCCAGAGAGTGCTTTCAATATACCTTCCTGAAACAGAGGTTGCTGGCTGAACGTACAGGCCTTTATTTTCTGCTCACTCACATTTTAAGTTT
>CAZNEL010000037.1:0-16822 GCA_964572285.1 uncultured Dehalococcoidales bacterium
ACCAGCCTGGTTTTCTAAAATCCATTCTTTGGCAAAGGTACCATCCTGAATCTCAGCCAAGATTTGCCCCATTTCCTCTTTAACCATGTCATCAATAACCCGTGGTCCCCTACTGTAGTCACCATACTCGGCGGTATCACTAATCGAATAGCGCATATAGCTCAAGCCACCCTGGTAAATCAGGTCAACAATAAGCTTAAGCTCATGGCATACCTCAAAGTAAGCTATCTCCGGCTGGTAACCAGCTTCAACCAGTGTTTCAAATCCAGCCTTTATCAAAGAGGTAACACCTCCACATAGTACCGTCTGCTCACCAAAGAGATCGGTCTCGGTCTCTTCAGCGAAGGTTGTCTCTATCACTCCAGCCCGGCTACAGCCGATACCTTTGGCATAGGCAAGGGCTATATTCATTGCTTTGCCTGAGGCGTTCTGGTGAACGGCCACTATTGCCGGTGGCCCCTTTTCTTCAGTATAAAGTTGCCTCAGCATATGACCCGGGCACTTGGGAGCTATCATAGTAACGTCAACATCGGGTGGAGGGACAATCTGTCCGTAATGGATGCTAAAACCATGAGCAAACATCAGCATATTACCTGAGGCCAATCCCTTTTCAACAGATTGATAGTATACGCTTCGGTGTAATTCGTCAGGGACCAGCATCATAACGATATCAGCTTCCTTGGCCACCTCAGCCGCGCTTAGCACTTTGAAACCAGCCTTAACAGCGTCCTTCCAACCCTGGCTCCCTTCAGCCTCAGCCACTATTACCTGGCACCCGCTGTCTCTGAGATTCTGGGCTTGGGCATGACCCTGACTGCCATAGCCAATAATACCAATCACTTTTCCTTCAAGCAGAGCTGGGTCAGCATCACTATCATAGTATATTTTAGCCATAATCCATCCTCCTTCATCTTAATTAACTACCGATTTCCTGATAAACAGTTCAGGATAGTTTCTTTCCTTTACCCCGGGGCATAGATACTCGTTCTGCTACCGGTAGTGTCCCTGCCACTCCCCTAGTGGTAGCTATTCGCCCCGTCCGGTTCATTTCCTTAATACCAAAACCTCGAAGCAGATTAAACAGGGAATTTATTTTATCCTCATCACCAGTAACCTCAACTGTTACCGAATCAGCCGCCACATCCACTATGTTTGCTCGAAATATATCAACAATCTCAATAATTTCACCCCGAGTAGCAGCAGTAGCTTTCACCTTAACCAGAGCTAATTCCCGAGTCACCATGTTTTCCGTAGTAATATCAGACACTTTGACTACATCTGTTATCTTCTCTAACTGCTTCCTAACCTGTTCCACTATAGCAGGTGGCCCAGTGGTAACAATAGTCATGCGTGATAAATGGGGTAATTCACAAACACCCACGGCAAGACTCTCAATATTGAAACCACGCCGACGAAAAAGGCTTACCATTCGAGTAAGCACTCCGGGCTTATTTTCTACCAGAGCTACTATTATATGCTTCATAGTAGCCACGCTGCTACCTCTTTCTTAGCCTCTTTCAAAATCTTAGCTACAACCGTTCTACAATATATTTTCGGTAGTAATATCAGCTACCTTGACCACATCTACTATCTTCTCTAACTGCTTCCTGAGTTGTTCTATGATAGTTGCTGACCCAGCCACAACGATAGTCATGCGTACTAACCGAGACAGCTCACTACTTTCGGCATCCATAATTTCAATGACGTTAACACTTTCAATATTAAAGCCGCGCCTCCGGAACACGCTTGCCATTCGGTTAAGTACCCCGGGTTTATCCTCCACCACAGCAACTATGGTGTGCTTCGTTTTGGCCATGCTGCTACCTCTTTCGCAGGTTCTTCCATAACCTCAGCTAAAGCCGCTCCAGGCGGCACCATAGGATAAACATTCTCCTCCGGCTCTACCAAAAAATCAATCAGGAAGGGGCCTTCTTCCTCCATCGCTCGCTTAATAGCTGGCGCCACCTCTTCCCTATATTTAACCCTCATCGCTGGCATTCCGTATGCTTCAGCTACTTTAACAAAATCCGGACTGCTGAGTGGTGTAGCTACATATTGCCGTTTATAAAAGAGCTCCTGCCATTGCCTTACCATACCCAAATACCCGTTATTAATAATAGCTATCTTAACCGCTGCTTTTTCCTGTACTATGGTAGCTAATTCTTGAATCGTCATCTGAAAACCGCCATCACCGTCTATACACCAAACAGTGCTTTCGGGACAGCCAATTTTAGCCCCCATTGCTGCTGGAAGCGCAAACCCCATAGTCCCTAATCCACCAGAGGATATCAGGCTATTCGGTTTATCATACCAATAGTATTGCGCGGCCCACATCTGGTTCTGCCCCACCCCGGTAACAATAATAGCCTCCCCTCGTGTTATCTCATACAGCTGGCGGATAACATACTGGGGTAAGAGATTATCGCTGTCTCTAATAACTATTGATGGATGCTCATTTCGCCAATCATCAATCTGTCGCACCCAATCAATATGCTCAGTAGAGGTAACAAGTTTATTTAACGCCTGGAGAACGATCTTTACATCACCGACTATAGGCACAGCAGCATGTACATTTTTGCCAATTTCGGCAGGGTCTATATCAATATGAACAATGCTGGCATGAGGAGCAAAAGCACTCACTTTAGCCGTAGCCCGGTCATCAAACCTCATCCCGATAGCAATAATAGCGTCAGCTGCCTCAACCGCCATATTAGCATAAGCCATACCGTGCATACCCAGCCAGCCATAGCTGAGAACATGACTCTCCGGGAAACAACCGATACCTAATAGAGTAGTAACCACCGGTATCTGCGCTGTCTCAGCCAGTTTCTTAAGCTCAGCACAGGCATCCGAGACAAGCACCCCCCTGCCAGCAATAATAAGCGGCCGCTGAGCCTCGTTGAGAAGCTTGGCTGCTTTCTTAACCTGTGCCGGGTGCCCTTCAAGTGTCGGCTTATAACCAGGTAGATGCACCTCGTTCGGGTAGTGAAATTCTGCCTGATCTATGAAAACATCCCGCGGTATATCAATAAGCACCGGTCCTGGCCGACCGGTCCTGGCTATATGAAAGGCCTCCTTGACTGTTTTAGCCAGCGAACCTACCTCAAGAACAAGATAATTATGCTTGGTAACAGGCAAAGTAATGCCGGAAATATCTGTCTCCTGAAAAGCATCTTTGCCAATGAAAGGAGTAGCTACCTGACCAGTGACGGCTACCATAGGGACTGAATCAAGATAAGCGTTGGCGATGCCAGTTACCAGATTAGTAGCTCCCGGGCCAGAGGTAGCAAAGCATACCCCCACTTTTCCCGTGGCTCGGGCATAACCATCGGCAGCATGAGCGGCACCCTGCTCGTGACGTACTAATATGTGACGAAGTTGAGGATACTGAGGTAGAGTGTCATACAACGGTATAACGGATCCTCCAGGCAGGCCAAAGATAACCTCTACGCCTTCTCTTACCAAGCCCTCATACAGAATCTGGGCACCTGTCATCTTCATAATAGCCCCCTCTATTAGCTAAACACCGCTCCCGTGCTAGCCGAACATACTCTTTCAGCGTAATATCTAAGGTAGCCGCTTTTTATTTTAGGCTCAAACGCACTAAGATGAGCCAGGCGATTAGATATTTCTTCGTCACTCAGCTCCATCTGAAGTTTATAATTCGGGATATCAATCTGGATTATGTCTCCATCTCTCAAAACAGCAATAGGCCCCCGGCTGGCTGCTTCAGGGGATACATGCCCGATAGCTGCCCCCCTTGTAGCCCCGGAAAACCGCCCGTCAGTAATGAGAGCCACTTCTTTATCCAGGCCCATACCACTGAGGAGAGATGTAGGAGTGAGCATCTCCCTCATCCCAGGCCCCCCCTTGGGACCTTCATATCGAATAACCAGCACCTCACCCGGCCTTATGTTACCACCCATAATAGCCGAGGTAGCTTCCTCCTCGGAATCAAATACCCTGGCCGAACCACGGTGAACCATCATCTCTGGAGCTACGGCTGCCCTCTTCACGACGGCACCCTCTGGTGCTAGATTACCGAAAAGAATGGCAATGCCCCCGGTAGTTGAGTAGGCATTAGCTACAGAGTGGATAACCTCTTTATCCTTAACCACTCTGCCAGCGATAATCTCGGCCACCGTTTTCCCTGAGACCGTTCTTGCCCCCAGATTTAATAAACCCTCTAGTTCTTTCATTACCGCTGCTACACCCCCCGCCTGGTCCAGATCCTCAAGATGATAATCACCAGATGGCCTTAGCTTACACAAGTTAGGGGTGTGCTGGCTTATCTCATTTATCCGGGACAAGGGAAAATCAACCCCAGCCTCGTGAGCTACTGCCATAAGATGTAAGACTGAATTAGTGCTGCCTCCCAGCGCCATATCTACAGTAAAGGCGTTATGCAGAGACTCCCTATTGATAATATCCCGCGGACGAACATCAGCAGCCAGCAGTGCCATAATCTGCTCGCCAGCTTCCCTGGCTAGCTGTATTCGCCTGGCATCTACCGCCGGAATAGTCCCATGTCCGGGCAGCCCCATTCCCAGAGCCTCGGTAGCACAATTCATGGTATTAGCAGTAAACATCCCGGAACAGCTACCACAACCAGGGCAAGCGACCTCCTCCAACTGTGCCAATTCCTCCTGGCTAATGCTACCCTGAGCCACCTTACCGACTGCCTCGAAGACAGAGCTGAGGTCTATATGCTTAACCCCACCGTTACCAGCCAAACGTCCGGCTAGCATCGGGCCACCACTGATGAAAATAGAGGGTAGATTCAGCCGGACTGCTGCCATCAGCATCCCGGGGATTATTTTGTCGCAATTAGTAATGAAAACCAGGGCATCGAAGGCATGAGCCTCAGCCACTACTTCTACCGAATCAGCAATCAGCTCTCGGCTGGGCAGGCTGTATT
Source organism: uncultured Dehalococcoidales bacterium (assembly GCA_964572285.1). GTDB lineage: Bacteria > Chloroflexota > Dehalococcoidia > Dehalococcoidales > JAUVZE01 > CAZNEL01. Next base: position 4,919 of record CAZNEL010000037.1, read on the forward strand.
TCATACCCAGGTGATTCATAGCGATGCCATCGCACACGGCAATAGTATTAACCTCAAAGGGAACGCCCCCCCTACTCCGTACTCCTCCTTTAACTGCATCAGCAATATCTCGCAGGTTTATATGTCCGGGGACAACCTCGCTAAAGCTATTAATAATACCTATGAAAGGCTTACCCATATCAGCTTGGGTACAACCTAATGCCCGTAATAAGGAGCGGTGCGGGGCACGCTCCACACCCTTTTTAGCAGCATCGCTTTTCATACCTCGCTCCTTTAATCAAGAGTCCGCCCCTGTGGAGGCGGACTAAAAATCCGCAGTCACACCTTCAACCCTTTTGCTAAAAGATAACATAGCCCCTATCTATTGTCAAGCTAGTTTCACTATGTCCCCACATACTTGCCGGAGCTCTTTCTCAGAGATGGCGCCTTCCCGCAAAATTACCGGCACCTCACCAGTAATATCAATTACCGTAGATTCTCTGCCACCCCGGCATACACCACCATCAATAACTAAATCTAACCTGTCACCAAACTGGGAGTAGACCTCATATGCTGTCAAGGAGTTTGGTTTACCGCTCAGGTTAGCACTGGTACCTACAATAGGCATTCCCAAACCCTGAATGAGGGCAACAGGAACCGGATGATCAGGAATGCGAACGGCTACCGTCTCACCTCCCGCGGTGATAGTATCGGGAACTGATTTAGACTTGGGTAAAACTATAGTCAAGGCACCGGGCAGAAATTTTTTGGCTAGCAGCCAAGCAATCGGCGGTACCGGCTCAGCAACCTCGCTTATCTGTGATATATCAGCCAAAAGCAAAGGCAGTGCCATATTCGGTGGCCTTTCCTTAACCCGATAAACTCGCTCCACCGCCTGAGGAATATTAACCCCGGCACCCAGTCCATAAACAGTATCAGTAGGAAAGGCAACCAGCCCCCCCTGCCTAAGAATAGAAACGCCCATTTCTACTTGCTTTCGTATGTCTAAAGATTTAGCGAACATTGCCCTGGCTAAGAAAAGTCTCCCTCTTGACTGCAGTATATCACAATGGTAATCTGTGATATATGAACAAAATAACTGAATCAAACCAACCTTCAGAAAAGAGCCACCGGATAGCGACTACCAGCGATATTGAAGTTTCCACTTATCTGGAGATTGCCAAGGAGATAGCAGGCGATCAACCTGCTCCATCAGAGGGCGTTATCCCCGAGATTGAACGCGAGTCGATAATCGTTATTGACTTTGGTTCACAATATAGCCTGCTCATCGCCCGCAGAATCCGTGAGTGCAATGTTTACTGCGAGTTAGTACCGCATGATATTAGCTGGGAAAGAGTGGCTCCGTTGAATCCCAAAGGGTTTATACTATCCGGAGGGCCAGCCAGCGTCTATGACCCGGAGGCGCCACTGGCTCCAGCCTTTATTTACGAAAACCGCTTACCAATACTGGGTATATGCTATGGTATGCAAGTCCTCACCAAACAGCTAGGGGGACAGGTTACGCCGGGAACAAAACGTGAGTACGGTCATGCTGTTCTTCACCTGGGTGACACCGATTCGCCGCTCTTTAAAGGTTTATCTGATTCTTCACCAGTATGGATGAGCCACGGTGACAAGATTGAAGAGATGCCACCCGACTTTAGAGCCTTAGCCTACACTGAAAATTCACCCTTTGCTGTTATCGGCAATGACAACCAGATATTCGGGCTTCAATTTCACCCCGAGGTAGCCCATACCCCCGAGGGAATGGCTCTGCTAAAGAATTTCGTCTACAACGTATGTGGTTGCCAGGGAAACTGGACGATGGGTAACTTCGCGGCCGAGAACATAAACAGAATCAAAGAACAGGTAGGCAACGGCAAGGTTGTTAATGCCCTATCTGGAGGAGTTGACTCATCAGTAGTGGCTACTCTTATTCACCACGCTATCGGCGACCAACTGACCTGTATCTTTGTCAATAACGGGTTACTACGCCGCGAGGAAGCGGAAAGAACCATCAACACCTTCCGACTTAATCTAGGTATGAATATTGTCTACGTTGACGCTTCTGACAGGTTTCTTCAACGTCTGGAAGGAGTAACCGACCCGGAGACAAAGCGCAAGGTGATTGGCAATGAATTTATTAAAATTTTTGAGGAAGAAGCCAATAAAATCGGCAAGGTTGACTTTCTGGCTCAAGGGACCCTTTACCCCGATGTTATTGAGAGCGTTTCATCAGTAAGCAGCGCTTCAGCTACCATCAAGACTCACCACAATGTGGGCGGCCTGCCTGCTAAAATGACACTAAAGCTGCTGGAACCGCTACGCCTCCTGTTTAAGGACGAGGTACGCCAGGTAGGCCTGGAGCTAGGTCTACCGGAAGAAATGGTATGGCGGCAACCCTTCCCCGGCCCAGGACTGGCGATACGCATTATCGGTGAGGTAACCAGGGAGAAGCTGGAGATACTGCGCTCGGCCGACTGGGTGGTGATGAATGAAATTAAGAAAGCAAAGCTATACCGCCAGCTATGGCAGGTCTTTGCCGTCCTCACCGATGTTAAGAGCGTAGGAGTAATGGGTGACTACCGGACATATGACTACATGGTAGCTATCCGCGCTGTAACCAGTGCCGACGCCATGACTGCCGACTGGGCACGTCTGCCCTATGACCTGCTGGCCCGGATTTCAAACCGCATCATCAACGAAGTCCCCGGCGTTAATCGCGTGGTCTACGATATAACCTCCAAACCCCCCTCAACTATAGAGTGGGAGTAGGGTCATTGATGATATGGCAATGATGGAAAAAACAGCCGAATCATTTGCAAACCTCTGCATCTCAGCCTATGAATGCTGGCAAATGTATAAAATTATGTGTGAATATAACATTACTGATAAGAGCGGCATATGGAGAAGGTTGGGTACCAGTTTAAATCACTATTTTAATTTACAGATTGCAAAAATCAATGATGCTGAAAACCATGGTAAAGACTATAACTTATCTCTAGCATATTTTGTTACCCATGTAGATAAGCCTAGCTATACGGCTTCCTATAATAAATTCCTAGAAGATAATAAAGAATTCATTGAAGCTATAAAAAAGGCGAGAGTAAAAGTTGTAGCTCACTCTGATTTGGAAGTTTATACATCTGACGATGTGGTGGGTGCTTTCTCCGCAGGTCTAGATGAGAAGTATTTTGACTCCTTGCATGAAATCATCTCGGAAGGCCAGATAGAACTGGGCTTAGGTTTTTTCCCTGAATGGCCGCAATTTATTGTAGACGATACAAAAATCTTCATGGATAAAATATTAAAAATATTCGATACCCAACATTCCTCTTAATGCATACACCTTTTTATGATTTATTAACGATTAATTTAATGTGAAGGTGGGAGTAGTTTGAAGGAGAGGGGAACATAGGGAATAAGGTTGATAAAAATACTGGGAGGAGTAAATTGAAAAAAGTAGTACCACTGGTACTTTTAGTGGTATTGATGTTAAGTTGTGTTGGTATCGTTGCTTGTAGTGGAAGCACCCCAACATCCACGCCCACGCAAACGCCAACACCGACATCTACCCCCACGTCAACGCCTACATCAAGCCCTTCGCCGACAGCAGCTGGTTTCACCTGGGATGATATGCCCGTTTATGCTGGGGGTAAACAGATACAGAAAGGAAGCTGGTCAATTCCCCCGGCCGAAGAAGAATGGGCAAAAATAGAATGGCGATATTATGAGCTGGATGGGGCAAACGACGTAGATATGGTAGCAATGTTCTATAAAATGGAAATGCCCAAGAATGGCTGGGAGGAAGCTATATGGATGGAAGTGCAGGAAATGAGCTGGGGTGTATATCACAAAAATGGAGAACAGGACGCAGCCATGGTGTGGATTAACTCGGAAGAAGGTAAGACTATTTTCGCTCTTATGAGAGCTACTAAGTAACCGGGAGAGAATATCCTTTACCGAAAAACGTTATCTGACTGGTAGGAGTTAAATGCTGAAAATACTGGTTGTGGGGGGAGGGGCTAGAGAACATACTCTGGTATGGAAACTAGCCCAGAGCCCTAAAGTTAGTGAGATTTATGTGGCTCCGGGTAATGCTGGTACGGCTCAAATCGCCCAAAACCTGGATATTAACCCGACTGATATTGCATCGCTGCTCAAGGTAGCTCATGAGAAGAGAATCGACCTTACTGTCGTGGGGCCGGAGGCGCCTTTAGCCAATGGTATCGCCAACCAGTTTTTGGTTAGAGGTATGCCTGTTTTTGGTGCCACTCAAGAAGCAGCACAGCTAGAATCAAGCAAGGTATTTGCGAAAGAGCTAATGCAAAAATATAATATCCCCTGTGCCCGAAGCGCCAGCTTCTCACAATATAAACAGGCAAAGGAATACCTCCAGCAACAACAGCCACCAATCGTCATTAAGGCAGATGGACTGGCAGCAGGTAAGGGAGTAATAATAGCTAACTCAATACCAGAGGCCCAAGACGCTCTTTATAATTTCATGGAAACAAAATCCCTGGGCTCGGCAGGTGATAGTGTCATCATCGAAGAATACCTGTCCGGTAAGGAGATGAGCGCTTTCGCCTTTACTGACGCCCACTCCATAATCCCGATGGTACCAGCCTGTGATTACAAAAGGATATACGACGGCGACGAGGGCCCTAATACTGGAGGCATGGGCAGCTACAGCCCGCCATACTTTTTCAGCCCGCAACTGGCAAAAACAGTAACCGATACCATTATGGAGCCAGTAGTAAAAGCCATGCATGAAGAGAGAAAGCCCTATAAAGGGATTCTCTACGGCGGCTTAATGATTACCAATAATGGGCCAAAAGTGTTAGAATTTAATGCCCGGTTTGGTGACCCGGAAACCCAGGTTATCTTACCCCGGCTTAAAACTGACCTGGTAGATATTATGCTGGCAGTAGTCAATAACAAACTCGAGCAAGAGCAAGTAAATGTAGAGTATAGCGAAGACGCCTGTACCGGTGTCGTCATGGCATCAGCCGGTTATCCTGGCAGCTATAAGACAGGCCTCCCGATTAGCGGCCTGGATAACCTGGATAAAGACATTCTGGTATTCCATGCCGGGACCAAACTAGCATCAGGGCAGGTACTAACCAGTGGAGGGCGAGTACTCACCGTGGCTGCTATGGGTAAGACCCTCGCCGAGGCAAGGGAAAAGGTATACGGCAATCTACCCCGGATTCATTTTGAGGGCTGCCACTACCGCCAGGACATCGCCTTAATAAAGGGAGGTTAAATAACAGTCCCTAGTAGAAGGTGCTATTACTCCCCATTTAGAAGTGGATAAGGAGTGGTGTTATGGAGAAACTTATCAAGGAAATGTATGATGAGTGGCAGGTAGATAGTCATCTAACCGAGCCAGAATATATTAAGTTTACCAAGGATACTTACCAAACACTGATAGAGAAGGCAAAATCAGGCAAGATGGTTTTTTATGGAGAATTACCAGCGTTTAACCAACTAAAGGAGCGATTCAAAGATGTTGCCCCTCAACTTATCGGCTTTATTGTAGGGGCATGCAGTGAATATGAAGCAACGAAAGGACGTCCTCTAATATCAGCGATTGTTCTTAACAGGGATACCAGTGAACCCGGTAGGGGATTTTATGGGCTATCGACCGTACCCTATAATTTATGTACAGACACCTGGGAGCAACAGGATATAGAGCCGTCAGAGGTCATAATAAATAAAAGACATGAATTTTGGTTGTCCGAGTTGCAGGCAACCCTGGAATATTGGGCTAAACATGATACGTAGACTGGTTTAAGGGGGTGAAATTGATATGCCATTAGTAGCTATAGTCATGGGGAGCAAATCAGATTCCGAATCTGTAAAACCAATGCTGGAGATACTTGATCAGCTTGGAATCGATTATGAGACAAGCGTAATATCAGCCCACCGTAACCCCGAGAAGATCAGACAATACGGATTAGCGGCACGGGATCGCGGAATTGAAGTAATAATCGCCGCCGCCGGGGGAGCTGCTCACTTACCTGGAGTTCTGGCTAGCTGGACTACTATACCTGTCATTGGTGTACCGATAGCTAGCAGTGAACTAAAGGGTATTGATGCCCTCTACTCTATTGTGCAGATGCCTGCCGGAATACCGGTAGCCACCGTAGCCGTAGGAAAAGCAGGAGCAAAGAATGCCGCTTATCTTGCTGCCGAGATATTAGGAATTAAATATGAGGAAATACGAAAAGCCTACGCAGAATATAGAAACTCTTTACAAGGAGACAACCAATGATTGAGCGTTATTCCAGACCTGAAATGAAGAAAATATGGTCAGATGAGAATAAGTTCAACAAGTGGCTTGAGGTAGAGATGGCTGTTTGCGATGCCTGGGCCGAGATAGGCATTATCCCCAGGGAAGCCATACCCAAGATAAAGCTGGCTAAGTGCAATCTTAAACGCATGGAAGAAATTTTAAGGGAAACTCACCACGATGTAACTGCTTTCCTTGGTTCAGTATCGGAAAGTCTAGGTGATGAATCCCGTTTCATTCACCTTGGCCTTACCTCCTCCGATGTAATAGATACTGCGCTCAGCCTGCAACTAATTGAAGCTGCCGTAATTTTGACTCAGGACATAAAAAACCTGATTTCGGTATTAGCCAAAAGAGCAATAGAGCACAAATATACCGTGATGATAGGGCGCACTCACGGTATTCATGCCGAGCCAATCTCTTTCGGCTTGAAGCTGGCATTATGGACCGAGGAAATGAGACGCAACTTACAAAGACTTGCCGAAGCCAGAAAAGCTATCACCGTAGGTAAAATTTCCGGCGCTACCGGCACCTATGCCACTGTGCCACCAGAGGTTGAAGAGAAGGCCTGTGCGAAATTGAAGCTAGTACCAGCACCGATATCAAACCAGGTACTGCAACGTGACCGCCATGCCCAATTTGTTACCACACTGGCTATTATCGCCGGTTCACTGGAAAAATTTGCCACCGAGGTCAGAGCGCTACAAAAAACTGAGACAAGAGAAGTAGAGGAGCCATTTAGTGCCGGGCAGACCGGGTCCTCAGCCATGCCCCATAAACGTAACCCCGAACTCTGTGAACGAGTCTGTGGCATAGCCCGATTGATGCGAGGATATGCTCTCACCTCGATGGAAAACATTGCTCTTTGGCATGAGCGCGATATCAGCCATTCCTCTACTGAGCGTATTACCCTACCCGACTCTTGCCTCTTACTAGACTACTCTCTTGCTATGTTTACATCCGTGATGAGCGGACTGTACGTCTACCCTGAGAAAATGAAACAGGACGTGGAACTTACCAAGGGGCTCATCTTTTCCCAGCGGGTAATGCTCGCCCTTATTGGTAAAGACCTCACCCGTAAAAAAGCCTATGAACTGGTGCAAAGAAATGCGATGAAGGCATGGAAGGAAAGTGAAAATTTCCTTACCTTGCTCAAGGCTGACACCGAAGTTACTGCTGTTCTGCCACCAGAAGAGCTTGAACCGCTTTTTGATGAGCAATACTACCTGCGGTACGTAGATAATATCTTTACCCGGCTGGGACTAACTAAGGCACAATGGCAAGATGATACAGCTAAGCCCGACGATTTGGCTCCCAGGGCAATATAACCTCTAAGCCTGCGGGGGACTAGCAGGGTTAAAACTAAGATAATAACAGCAAAAATAGTAGATAAAGACAAAAAATTACCCGAACACAGGAGGTAAGGTTGACAAATAATACTAACTCGTCGGTTTTGATGAACACAGAATTGCCGCTATCTCTATTCATCAGGGGAAAAGTAAGAGACAGCTATGACCTGGGTGACCAGTTGCTCATCATCGCTACCGATCGAATCTCAGCCTTTGATTTTGTGCTACCCTGCGGCATTCCTGACAAGGGATTGGTACTTAACCAGTTCTCCGTTTTCTGGTTTAACCAGACCAAACATCTAGTGTCTAACCACCTGATAGAAGCCATCGATGATGTTCACCATCTTGATAATTATATTCTTGAAGAGAATCGTTTCCCTTATCCACCCTATCTGGCTGGTCGGTCTATGGTCGTTAAAAAAGTAAAGCGTATCCCGGTTGAATGTGTGGTGCGTGGCTACTTAAGTGGGTCAGCCTGGGCAGAATACCAGCAACATGGCACCATCTCTGGGATAGCCTCTCCCAAAGGCCTACAGGAAAGCCAGGAATTACCCCAACCCCTATTTACACCTACCACCAAGGCAGAAAGTGGGCACGACCTGCCGCTGACCGCAGATGAAATGAAGAACCTGGTCGGTGATGCTCTCGCCGAAGCGTTAGAAGAAAAAAGCCTGGCTATTTATAACTATGCCCGCAAGTATGCCCGAACCAGAGGTATTATTATCGCTGATACCAAGATGGAGTTCGGTCTGGAACATGATAACCTTATCCTCATTGATGAGTTATTGACTCCGGACTCATCTCGCTTTTGGGATGCCCACCAGTATAAGGTAGGACAGTCCCAACCTAGCTATGACAAACAACCAGTCAGAGACTGGCTTACCCAGTCAGGGTGGAAAAAAGAACCACCCGCCCCCATGCTCCCACCAGAGGTCATCGCCAGCACCACTGAAAGGTACCAACAGGCTTATGAGAGGCTAACTGGAAAGAAACTGGGATATTAAGCAAGGCTCACCCGGCTTGCGTTTTCTCAACCCACTCTAATAGCGAGGATATGAAGCACCACTATCAATACCAGAAGTCAGCAGTTTGTCTTCCGAAAGATGCAGTTTACCGTCTTCGGTTACCTGTATAATCTCAGCCTTCATCAGCATGTCCAAGGCATACTTTTTATAGTCGCGCCCCTTAAGCATTCCCCCCATCATACCACCTTGCGAACCGAGCCCTAATTCACCGGCTGTCTTAGCAGTCCTGCTGCTGGTAGCACCCTGTTCTCTGAAAGCCAGTACTACCTGACGCATAGCACGCTTCATCCGCCACCGAGAGGTCACAATACCAATCGCCAGTAAAGCAATAAAAAACAAGATTACGTAGACTATAGAATTTACTTCCAACTTTACTCCTCCAATAAACCCTTAGTACTGGGTAATTCGCTACTAATCCGTTCATCAATTCTGGTAGCCATATCTAAGGCTCTGCCTAAGGCTTTAAACAGGGCTTCCGCCTTGTGATGGTCATTGATACCATAGGCAATTTTAGCATGGAGATTCAATCTGCCTTCAATAGCAAAGGACTCGAGAAAGTGACGGACAAGATCGGTAGGGAAACCAAACATATCATTACCCGTAAAGGACAGGTCTAATACTGTGTATCCTCTACCGCTAATATCTACCGCTACCATAGCCAAAGCATCGTCCATCGGCACAGTAGCATCTGCCATGCGCACGATGCCCCGTTTCTCCCCCAAGGCTTCGCCCAAAGCTCTGCCCAGGCAAATAGCGACGTCTTCAGCCAGGTGATGCTGGTCATCACTGGTAGCTGAGATCTTTATGTCAAACCTTCCGTGCTGAGCCAGTTGAGCCAGCAGATGGTCCAACATAGTGATTCCGGTATTTACCTCCCACCGGCCACTACCATCAAGGTTAAGTTCCAAGCTAACACTTGTTTCCTTGGTCTCCCGCTTGATAACAGACAGTCTATCAGCCATTTATCTCCTCGCCTATCTCTTGAAGTGCTTTGATTAAAGCATCAGTATCCTCCGGCTTACCCACACTGATGCGGATGGCATTATTCAAAAACGGTTGGTCAAAGTAACGAACCAGTATTCCTTTATGCTCTAGCTTCTGCTGTATTTCACTGGCTTTACCATTTAAGACAGAGCAGAAAATAAAGTTTGCCCGTGACGGGAAAGCTTTTAACCATTTCAGCTTCTGCAATTCAGTAAACAGCCTTTCCCTCTCGGCCAGTATCGCCTTTACCCTACCCATCAAATAATCAGCGTCCCTGAGTGATTCACGGACCGCTACCTGAGCTGCCACATTTATACTATACGGAACCTTTATCGTCAACAAGTACTCAGCAACTTTGGGAGGGAAAATACCGTAGCCAATCCTCAAGCCAGCCAGTCCCGCCCATTTACTAAAGGTCCGTAACACCATCAAATTTTTATACCGGCTAACCAGCGGTACCACCGTTTCTTCACTAAACTCATAGTATGCCTCATCAACTAAAACCGGTATTCCTGTAGCCACTAATTCTAGTATATCCTTCTGCGGAGTGATATTTCCCGTAGGGTTATTAGGATTAGACAGAAATATTATTTTGGTTTTGCTACCTATAGCCGCTTTTACCGCCTCAACATTGACAGCGAAGTCTTCGCCCCTAAGCACCTCTACCAAAGTGCCACCCTGTACTTGCGTGCTAAAACGATAGATACCAAAGGTAGGAACCAGATTTACAACCTCATCACCTGGTCCAACAAACAGACGTATGAGGAGATCTATTAACTGATCGCTGCCATTGCCTACCACGATGCGCTCAGCGCCAACACCAGAATAGTCAGCTAGCAATGCCCTGAGCTCAGTTTGTTCTGAATCAGGGTAGACACTAAAGGAGGGATAGGCAGCCAGAGCCTGATGCACCCGCGGAGAACAGCCGTAAGGGGTCTCATTAGCATCCAGCTTGATAATATCTTTTGTCGGAACCTCAACATTCCCAGCTAAGGTCTCCGGAGGCTTGCTGGCACTATAACTGTTTAATGTAAGCAATTCAGGCCGTATTAATTGCTCTATTTCCTCAGACATTTCTTCCCCCCAACTAATGCATCCACGCATTCTAACATGAATATGCTAACCATTTCAAAGAGAACGAGTAGGGTTATATTTGAGATTAAACCTTAACTCGTCTTTTCAAGCCGTAAGCGATAGTAAACCACGATATTTTAGAAGCTGGTTTGATTTCACCACCGGCATCAGATATAATTACTAGCTGATTCGCTGAAAGCCCGGCTATTTCAAGGCAAGAAAGCTAGCTTACCTGCTATTCCAGCAACCTTTCTAGCATCCCCAAGTATAAAAACTTATAAGGAGAGCTACCAATATGGGAGAGCTTTTGCAGGGAATAAGAGTTCTAGACTTTTCTCGTTATAGAGCCGGCCCCACTTGTAGTCAGATGCTGGGCGACATGGGAGCAGAGGTTATCAGGGTGGAAAGACCCGGCGGGGAAGACGATAGGCAACTAAACCCTTTTGCCGCTGGCGAACAGAGCTCCTACCTGATGTTCACTTCCCGTAACAAAAAAGGCATTACCCTGAACCTAAGAAAGCAGAAAGGCAAGGATCTGCTAGAGGAAATGGTGAGGCGAAGCGATGTGGTAATCGAGAATTTTGGCCCAGAGGTAAGTAAAAGATTAGGTCTTGACTATGAATCTCTTAAAAAAATCAAGCCGGATATTATTTTGGTATCAGTATCCGCCTTTGGCCAATACGGTCCGTATTCTAACCGAGGCGGTTTCGACGGGATAGCTCTAGCACTATCAGGTCTAATGTGGGTATCAGGCTTTCCCCAGGGTCCACCGATGAAATTAGGCATAAACTTTGTAGATACGGCTACCGGTATTTATGGGGCACTAGGAACCATGTACGCCCTTTACCACCGTGAGAAAACCGGGGAGGGACAATCAGTTGACATCTCTCTATTAGACTCAGCGGTTTCCTTCATGGAAAGCATCGTCGCCGAATATGAGACAGTCAATGAGATACGCCCCCAGGTTGGTAATTCCCACACCTATACCGGGCCCTACGATGCCTACAAAGCCAAAGATGGCTATTTTTTTCTTGGAGTAGTCGGGAACACCATCTGGAAACGGTTCCTCAAGATGATGGATAGGGAAGAGCTGGCTAGCGACCCAAGATTCCAATCTGACTATGACCGGGCTCGGCCTGAGAATCGGCAGTTCTTTACTGATTGGATTAATGAATGGGCAGCCGAGAAAACAGCCGAT
>CAZNEL010000038.1:0-16625 GCA_964572285.1 uncultured Dehalococcoidales bacterium
CCTTTATTACTGCCGGAAAGGCTTGTTCTGGTGAAATCTGGGGGAATAAAACAGCTGCTCCCATACCAATTAAGGTAATAGCAAAAGCAAGCGGGACAATAAGCGCAGCAGTCCAGAACACCGACACCTTAGCCGTTTTAGCATCCTTAGCACAGAATAATCTGGAATACATGTCAGGCCCAACTACATATGTTAACCCAACCAATAAAAGAAGCGTAACTAATTCTACTCCCCCAAACTGGGGGCTAAGAGGAAAGGCAAACTGTTCCGCGGGAAGGCCGCTGGTTAACCCACTCCACCCTCCAAGATTTACCATAAGTAGAGCCAGGCCAACCAAAATACCGATAAATATTATCGCTGCCTGCAAGGTATCGGTTCGAATAATGGCATATTGCCCCCCCAGTACGGTATAAGCAACAAAGACCACGGTGAAAAGTGCCATCCATAACGGAGCATTGCCTATGCCAATGACACTGAGTATTTTCCCAGCAGCAATAATCTGGGCCGCAACAATACCAACCCAAGCGATAACAATGAGCACAGAAGCTGCCAGAGCCACTCGCCTATCATACTGTTTCTCCACTAACCCTGGGAGAGTATAAAGAGCAAATTGTCTTACCCGTTTGGCAAAAAAAATCCCCAGAATTACTAACCCGATACTACCCACCAGTAGCCACCACGCTCCGGTTAACCCCCGGGTAAAACCTAAGCCAGCCATCCCTATCGTGGCTGAGCCTCCGATAATGGTAGCTAATAATGAACCGGTAACGAACAATGAGGAGCTTTTTCTCCCGGCTACCAGAAAATCGTCAGCCCCCCTTGTCTCCCTTCGGCTCATCACCCCTATGACAATCATTACCAAGAAATAAATACTGATAACTATCAACTCGGGCATCTGGTTTCCTCTCTCAATTGGATCTATCCTAATATGCTAAGGTAAATGGAGTCTATCTCTACCAGCAATCCATGGTTGTTCAACAATGACTAACTAAAACTGCAAGCAAGAACTCTGTCACGGCTTGTGTCTTGCTTGCATCAAATTTTACCGCAGCACCAAGCTCTACTCAGACTATAACGATAACGAAGAAATAACTGAAGTTTTTATTAAGAGGTTGTAGCTTTAATAATGCCGGTGAATCCCGAAAGCTTATCAAAAAGATGCTTGTTACCTGCTAATCTTTCAATGCACTAAAATTACCGTCCTGGCTTCTCATTACCCAGGATACCGATCTCGATGTCTCTACCACAATGAGGACAGATTATATTAAGGGTTATCGGTTGCTTCATAACCCGCTCAGCAACCGCAGTAACCATGGAGTCGATATTATCCAGACGCCGGTCTAACATATCCAGGCGTTTCTTTACATGTTCAATATCCACCGCCTGGTCTTGTTCCACTACACTGGGTTCGCTTCCCTGTACCAAGTTTATATCCTCCAAGAAGTCGTACCTAAAACTATTATACGTAACCAAGCACGCTCTGTCAAAGTCCGTACACCGTTTATATTGATTATCAACCTCATTCCCTGTACCCCTTCCTCTCAAGGAGGCTTTTAGGCCTCGGGCTTGCTCCGTGAAGGCAATAGATACTAGCGAGAGGTAGAAAGCCCTGCGGTAGAAATGGCTGGCGAAGTGCTTGAGGTGAAGGCCACTCTCCTATTCAATAATTGCTGGATTTTGTGTTATACTAAAGTCAAGCTAGGTTGAGTGAAAGATATAATTAGGGAGGGAAAGAACATATGTTAGTTCGCGGTGTTATGACCACAGATGTAATTACCGTATCATCTTATACTCCTGTTGGAGATGCTCTGAGAATTATGAAAGAGCATAATTTCAGCCGCTTGCCAGTGATAGATAAGCAAGGTCGGCTAGTGGGATTGGTTACGCAGAGCCGACTTGAGAATTTAAGACCTAAGACTACGGTCCCTCTCATGTGGCAAATCACTTATCTTTTTCAACATACTACTGTTGGTGATGTCATGCGAAAAAAAGTACTCACTACTAAGCCAACTGATACGGTTGAACAGGCGGTAGCTAAAGCTCAATCTGCTAAGATAGGAACGCTGGTTGTAGTTGATGAGGGAAAAGTCGTGGGTATTTGCACTACTAACGACTTTTTTTACAAGATTGTAAATCCGACTTTAGGTATAGGTGAATCTGGTACTCGAATTCTTATTAATGGGGGGGGTGAGGCTAAATCTGCGGAAAGGATAATCCATTGTGTTAACGAGTTGGGTGTTGGCATAAAAATAATTTGGACATCGCCATCCTCTACAACTCCTGAGCATGATATAACTCTACAACTGGATACTGATGATGCTACTGAGGTTATCGATGCATTGGTTCACCTGGGTTTTGAAGTTTATGTAAGGAAACGCTAGTCTTGGTTCTCACGCTTGATTGAAATATGCCAGCGTAGCTCAGTGGTAGAGCAGCGGTTTCGTAATTCTAGGCTAGGGGTAACAACTGGTGGTTTTAGCTTCAAAACAGTGTTATTGGGTTTTTGGTCTCAAAGCTAAAATACCATCTGGTGACAATCCGTTGTTGGTAGTCTAACGCCAAATTAACGCCAATTTACTAGTTTTGGTTTGAGTGTAAGACGAAAGAGGTCATGGTTACGCTGAATCCTATTGTGGATTAAATGGCCTACCTGATTTACCATCATAGTAGCCCTCATAATACCCTTGATAGTAGTTATCTTCAGCAATCATTTTGTATGCCCCAGATGCATCTTGTTCACCTTCTTGATAACCAATTTCATAACCTCGGGTATAGCCCCAGTCTTCACCGTGATTGTAGCCTTCATCATAGCCCACACCATAGCCATTATCATAACCTGAGTCTCTACCATTGATATGACCCTCAGCATAGCCCTCGTCATATCCAGTTGAGTAAGCGTTATCGTACCCATGGTCAATGCCATAAGTCTTATCACAATTATAGCCTTCTTTGTAGGCATCATCATATGTATTTGCGACACCTTTTTCGTATCCCTCATCATAACCTGCTTCACGGGCTGAGTCTAAGTCATCTTGCGTGTATGCTGGAGTGCTACACGCTGCCAGTAAAACCAAAATAACAAGTAGGCCACTCACTAGGTATTTCATGTTAGCCTCCTAATATCATTGTTGACTCCCTTCTGTGAGATTATAACTGGTATCGTTTTCGGAGGTCAGAGCAGATAAGCAATACCTCATATTGAACTGTTCAATAACCTTCAACAGCTCCGGGTCCAGCCTATTTTTAACTTCTTTAATGATGTAATCCGGGATTCTCTGGTAGTAAGCTTGGGCAATACCACCGGCCATACAGGCGATCGTATCACTATCACCACCGAGCGAGACAGCCTTCCTGACCGCATCCTCAAAACTGTCTGATTCCAGAAACGCTATTATTGCTTGTGGCACCGAGCCTTCGCATGTCTGATCAAAGTAATAATAAGGGCGTATTTCCTCCAAAGTCTGGTGCATATTGTAGCCGAAATTCTTTTCAATGAAGTCTTTTATCTTACTCTTACTCTCTTTTTCCCGTGCTAGAAAAATGGCGGCGGCAACTGCCTGAGCTCCTTTTATGCCTTCCGAGTGGTTATGAGTGACTTCTGCGGTTCTTTTAGCTTCAGCCAAAACCTCCTCCATAGTATCGAAGGCAAAACCAACCGGACTCACTCGCATGGCTGATCCATTGCCAAAACTGTTATAAGGTTCGAGGCTGTCGTTATCCACCCACTTGAGAAACATACCTCCAAACCCTGCATAGGGGTATTTCCTCGCGTACTGTTTGAATGTGGTTGCATAATCCTTATTGTGTAGAATGCAATCAGCAACAGCAACGGTTAGCACAGTGTCGTCGGTGAAGGTAGAATAGGTGGTGAATATCGTAAATTCTGTTGTTTTCAAACAGTGGCTTTCATAGACTGAGCCAATGATGTCACCAGCAATCGCTCCAATCATTTTTATTACCTCATCTTTTTTATTTATCTCTTCAATCGTTTAAGGAGTCTTCTGATTACGCAGCTACGGTGAACTGGCCGACTTTACCGTTAACGTCAACCTCATACGTTCCCGGTACAATCTTGAAGAGGCCCGACATATCCCTTCTGCTCTGTCCCTTCGTGGTAAAAGTCACCGTCTTGGTTTGGCCCGGCTTGAGTGTTACCTCTACATTCTCCCACGTGGTCCAGTCCTTCCTCACTTTAAAGACTACCGTATAGCTGCCCTCACTGCCGCCGGTATTGCTTACTTCGATTGATACGGTTACCACCTCCCCTGACTTAACCACCGTCGGGGTGATAGTTAGCTCGGACAGAACGAAGCGAGCTGGCGCTACGGGTGCTGGTGACGATGGTGTTGGTGTTACAGTGGGTGTGGGCGTCTGTGACGGGGTTAGGGTTGGGGTTGTAGCTTTGCCATCCCAAAATACCTGAATATCTGTAACGATGCCTAATGGTTCAAACCAGCTATCACCTAATTCCTCGTGCAATTCAGCTAGCTTTTGGCTTCTCTCATTTAGTCTTGCCTCCCAGGCTATGATTCGGTCTAGCTCCGGCGAGCCTTCCTGGTAAACCTTGCCTTCAATTTCCTGGTTGTACCGCATAATTTCTTCATCGTACTCGCTTAACAACTCTTCGCATTCCAGCCATTTCTGTTTGAATTCTTCATAGAAGCTATAGGAGTATGGTTCAGCCTTATCTATTGCTACGAGACCGTATTCTTTGCCTATTTCAACATAAGCTACTTTGTCCCAACTGTCTGGTTTTCCATAGCTAATTTTCCATGAATCTTCAAAACTTTGTCCGGTGGAGTCAATGAATACCAAACCTCTGTCGGTTGTTTGGAAGGCATTTAAAGCATGTCCAGGGCCCTCTTTAAAATCTAGAGCAACCCAAGCGGCTTTGATTCCGAATAGTTCTGCATTGTTGTGTAGTACCTCAGCAAAGTCTCCACATATCATCACTATCCTTTTCCTATCTGGATGGTTTACGGGGTAGCGGCTATAGAAAATTGCCTCTGGTGTTTTAGTTCCAAACTCAATCCAATCCTTGTAGTAGTCTAGTTCTATTGAGCCCCAGAGATCACCGTAGAAAAAGCCTGATATACCAGAACCCAAATAAATTTCGGAGTCAGTCCAATCTCTCTTTATGAACTTTATCAGTTCATTGTAGGTTGGGTCTTTGGCTTCCCTGTTGTTTATTAGGACTATTAGTTCTCCATCTGCTGCACTTGCGTACCCACTAGTGGTTTCTACTATACTGAGGTAGTAGTCGTCATCTATGTTATACTGGCTATTATTATTTTTCGGTATTGGTGTTGGCTCAGGGCTGGGGGTAAGCGAAGTTGGTGGTGCTGAATCCGGAGCGCTTTTTGATGGCTCAAGTAAGGGTGGTATTGTAGACGGAGCAGCACAAGTGTTGAGTAGAATAGCACTAATACCTATAGCGAGACCGATAGCTAGAATAACTACACCAGCAATACTCCACTTCTTCTGAGTGCTCTTAAAGTGCTGAATACTATCCCACCGCTTGTTACGCCATGCCCATTCGTTCCCTTTTACACCAAGCATGATAGCCATGATAACGCCAACATAAGGAATGGCAGATAATAGTGATATCCATACTTTGTTACTAATCCCCCATAGCCAGGTAAGGATGAATGCTCCCCAGTTCCACCCTCGAATCTCCTGTGGAATGACAGCTAAACTACCCTGCCCGGAGGTATTTTCGGCCCCCAGAACGCTGGTTTCAGCTTTACGGGTGAACATTTTATCAGCGCAGGGGTTACAATAGAGTTTCTCTCCCAGGGCTATCTTACATTCGGGGCAAATCAAGCGTCCACAATTGACACAAACCCCAACTGCTTCACGTTCTGGATGATAGGCACAGCTTGTCATTGTACCCAGCGATGATTGCTCTGCCCTTGGAACGAAACAGCTATAACTCTCAGCCCCATCCCAATCTTCTGCTATAGGATTAGCGTAGCACTCGTTGGTTTTGTATCGCCTGCAATCAGAGCATCTCACCTCAGCCTGCTTCTCACCTCAATCGTCGGTTTCCTTCAGTCACTTTTGTAATGGCATTGTAGGAGCATCCTTATGGAAAGTCAATGGTTGTTTTGCCTGCTTATTCAACAGGACTTTCAACAGAAGAAGTTTAGAAAGCTATCACAAGAAGATTCAAGGTGGGTATAGCATGAGCCGATAACGGCGAAGAAAATCCCAAAATGTTGACTTTTATCTATATTTTTTATTGCGATAAATGTGGTATTTCCCTGAATAATCTGGAATCAGCCATGCGCCCTCGCTTATCTTCCGGGTTTTATTGATAATCTTGCCCAATTCCCTCAGTTTCGCCCTAATGACGCCCTTTTTCCGCAATCGAGAAGCGATAAACCTGGCGGACTTTGAAGAATATCCAGCTAGCCTGGCTGTCTTTGCTCCATTTCCCACCGTTAAACCTAAGTTCAAACAGAAACGCCACCAGCGTATATGTTTAGTGTCGAAAAGCTTGGGGTCTCGGTAAAAAGCCTCAATGCTGTTCTGCCCTCTCGGCCTACCTTTAGGGTTGGCTGACGGCATACCTCGATGCCATGCAGGATTACCCCTCTTACTCATGTAATCTTCCCTTTGTCTTGACATTACTTGATAATCTTTTAAACATTAGCCCATACCGTAGTCGATGGAGTTTTTAATAGCTACCGAAACCTCAACATTTTTAGGCTGATTGCCTGCTTTGCATATAACATTACTACCCTGTTTAAATACCCTCTTTTTCAGTGGCATATAAGCTGTTGTCGGTATATTCTCACTAGCTGACTCTATTCTTTTTTAACCATTCCAGGACTTCTTCTCCCAGATACACCCGGCAACGGCTGGACAACCTAATGTAAGGAAAATCTTTTTCCCGCCGTAGTTTGTCGAGTGTTGGCTGTTCTACGTTTAAAAGTTCGAGCAGCTCTACTTCGGAAAGTACCTGGCTTTTTAAGTTCTGGCTGTCTACCATTACCTTCACTCTCCTTTGCTATTAATTCTCGTTCTAGTGATATTATTCCGTCTACCTCCGGTATGAAGGACATTAGCTTAGGATTGGCTATTGCTTCTCTAATGGATGCCCCCCGGCCAAGGCATATAGTCTGCCCATCGACAGCTATCCCCCAGGCATAGCCATCAAGGTACTGGATGGCTTCACCCCAGGATTGCTTGGTTTTCTGTGTTAGCATTGTCTCTGTTCCCGGGCTTTCAGACGCTAAAGCCAATTGCTCATTCATAATGCCCCCTTCATTCGGTAGCCACATGGACATTTAAGATTCCCCTCCGGCGTATATTCCCATTCGTTAAGCCCACAATCCGGGCAGTCGGGCAATTCAGTAAGGGAAGGGGATATATCACCATTGGTTAAGGGTGTTAACATGTTAACTGCCTTGTTTTTGAGGTTAGAATCGTTAACACACTCATTGTTAACGATGTTTGCCGTGTTAACCTCCAGTACGGGTAAGCCTTCAACTTCTGGCATAGGCTCACCTAGTGCGTAGTCAGCCGAGTGATACTTCCGTTGTTCTCGGTTAACCAACCAGTCTTGTTTTAGTGCTCTTTTCGCTCGCCGTGACGCCTGCATTATGCCTATATTCAGGTGATTTGCCAGTGCAGTATTAGTGATTCGTTTATCGTTACTCCGCCTTGTGTCAAGTGTAATGACGGCTTCAACCAGCTTTCGTATATCGCTGGTGGCTCCGGTACTGGAATCAACATACATATCATTTACCAGCCCCCGCACCATGTCATAATCGGTCAGTTCCGCCACGATATGCCCTTCGCTATCAAGCTGTCGCTGGTGGTGGCGAAGTAAGGCAACGGCTTTGATTAACGACATTAAACGTGCGAAGTCCCGCAGGATACGAGGTGCGGAAGTCATTTTAGACATACCCGCCGCCAGCTCTTTTGCATAAGGTACGGTCACTTTTACGGGTACTTTCAGTTGAAGATAAGACTGAAATGCTACTAAGCCAGCATCAGGACATGGCGTGCCTTTTGTCTCTAGCCCCGCTTGTGTCGCCAATGCGGCGCTTATCTGTTCTTTTGAGTCACCAATTTCAAGGCTAAAGAATCGTGTCATTAGCTGGTCACCCAGTGAACGGGTGCTAGTGGTGATTAGTACAGTCGGCCCGTCTCTGTCTACTTTTTTAGTTGTGTAGTCTCCCGTGTCCCTGTCCCTGATAGTTACCTCATAATGTAAGTGGTGGTCTTGGAGTAGGTTACGAATAGCGGAAGCTGCCGGATTGTCCTCTCCAGCCGGTAGACTATCAGCTTCCCCAAATACTAAGGCTTTATGTTCAAGGGAAGCGACGTCATAAATCAGGACACGCGGTGAGCCTGCATCAATTACGTGGTAACCCTCAGTTGGCATTAGTGTTTTAATAATGCCTAGTGTGTAGCTCTTACCACCCGAACTTGGCCCAGTCAGTAATAGGTGTACGGGCATAGCTCCACGACGCATTTCTAGCAGCCTTGAAGTCACGGCAAGATAAGTGATTAGAGCAGGTTTAATATCCCCTCCGTAGCCAAGCCCCCGTATTGCATCTCCTATCACCTTCAGAGGGTCAGTGGCTTCAATAACCGCCTTTGCCTCTTGGTAAAGTCGCTGTAGCTGCTCACTAGTATATTGAGCCTTCAACTCCTGTCCCGATTCAGCCTTATCTTTTAAGCCATCTAACCATGACGGAATATCTAACCCCTGTATGTGCGCTTCACTTATATCCTTTATGTCGTCCGATGCCCGGATATATCGCAAGTCAGGGGCACTTGCCAGTACCCGCAAGGTAAAATCTTCAGCTTTAGGTTCTTGCCAAACATACACTTGAAGCCCTTGAAGGTACTCTGCCCATGACACAGGCCATATTCCCTTGCCCGGGGCGCCTATAGCTGGTATCCCGTGAAGCCAGCAAGTCCAGCAATCGGATTCACCCTCCACTATCAGCACCCAACCAGCTTTACGAATCATGGCTAGCCTGTTAAGTCCGTAGGGTAAGGCATGGTCACCCTTACGCCACTTGAAACGATTATCGCCTGTTATTGCCAGGCGAAAGCGTATTGCGATTTCTGCCCCGTCCTCTCCATAGTAGGGAATTTTTACCGCAGGCAGCCCATTATATTTGAAGTCACTTATCCCTAGGTTCTTTAGATAGTCCACCGATATACACTTGGCTTTAGCCAGGGTGTCTGGGTTCACACCGTTAACGCTAGTTAACAAGGGGGGTGTTAATCCTTTTTGAGCGTGTTTTCGGGGAGTGTTAACAGGTTCACAGGCTTTACCATTGGTGATAAATCCCCATGTGTCATTATTGGAATAATTGAGGGAATCAAAGCCTAACCACTGGCATAAGTCCTGGTAAGTGTGCTTTCCGCCCTGACAGGTCACCAGAGCCTTGTCGCCAGCATCAGTAAGCGTAAGGTGTCCCTGGGATGTCTTATGCTCAGGCAAGGGGCAAGGTGCTACCCAGCTATCCCCCCTTTGCTTGGCGCTGGGAATTTTGGCCAGTATGTCGTTAAAATCTCGTGGTCTAGCCATTGTGCACCTCCGGGCCACGGAGCAGCGTCCGCTTCCTTAATTCTCTACAGGCTTTACAACGCTTAGGCTCTGATAACCCTTTGCTCTGATAGTAAGCCTGCTCTCCAGCTGTGAAAACGAAGCTCTGCGCACAATCACAACAATGGAGAACTTTATCCCGGAAATGTTGTTTGCTTAAGTTGAGTTGATTCATACTTTCAGCCCTCCAATCTGCTACTGCCTTAGTTCGCCTTCGGTTTGACAGCTCCTAGTAATGCCTCGACAGCCTTACGGCTTAACACCATGCGCCTGCCCAACTTTATGACGTCCACGGGTAATGCATCCCGCCGTGCCAAGTCATACGCCAGCCCCCGGCTTATTCCTAGAGCCTCAGCAGCCTCAGATATTGTCATTGTTAAACTGTCAGCGCTCATGATTTCCAATCCTCCGGGAATAATTCCGCCTCAGTGCACTTAAGCGCCTTGGCTAAAGCTCGCTGTATCCGGGGCCAAGCTACAAGTCTTCCCCTTTCTATACTGCTTAGGTTTGGCGAAGCAATGCGGGCACGCCGTGCCAGTTCAACCTGCGTGAGGCCAGTCTTTTCCCTGAATTCCTTTACTCGATTTGTCTCCAACCTATCACCCCCTTATTGACAAGGCTCTATTCTTTATGGTATTATATCTATATAAGAAGCTAATATATAACGCTATTTCAGTATCTATATTATAACTATATAGGATTAGACTATATATGTCACGCATAGCGCTATAACACCGAAAGTGGTTATGCAGATAAGGAGACGCAGAAATGCCAAGAGGAGCCAAGCTCACCCCTGAAGTCGAAGAACTTATAGTAGAAGTATGTATCAAACATCCCGATTGGATTTCAAAGCCCAAGAAAATCCAGCAGGAAGTAATCCGCCAATTGCCGGATTCAAGTAAGGTTTGGGGTGGTCCTAACTGGCCAGGGGTAGACGTTATTAAAGACAGACTGAGGAAAACAATAAGGCCAAGCCTTGAGAATAGACTGCCTGAATCAAAGAGACTTGACAAGCCCTGGTCACTAGGTGCCTCGGTTGAGCATGGCATCCCGCCAGATGCCAATAGAGACTTATTCGATATATGGAGAGTTTCGTTGGCGATAGACCAGCCAATTAGTATTAGACAAGCGAGGTGGATAGTTTATCTCAGAATTTTTTTCCCTTATGCCATAGATGACTACTCTGGAAAAGTATCTAGAAACTTGCGGTTAGTAAGTCAGAGCTGGCTATATAGTATCCGAGAGCAGGTCTCTGAAATAATGGGGGAAAACTATCTTGCTACCACTGCTCTTGATTCCGCTTCATTCATGTCTCCCTGGGAATTAAATACTGCGGTTAAATTAGGAAAGGTATCAGAAGTTGAATTCCCAATGGAACCTCTAGCAAAGCTTGAAGAATCCGGATCAGTTCTTACGGGCCCGCCTCGTCAAGGGTTTTCAGTTGAACAAGCTGTCTGGCATACAGTGCGTAAAAAACCACCACGAAATCGAGAAATCATGGAACTCGGTTTTGGTGAGAAGGCGCTGCCAGAGGAAGCTGACTTGGTATGTGCGTATTGTCTAAATTACCTAAGTAAAGGTCCTAAATGGGAATCCTTAAAGTACGCAAAACAAAAGGAAATTCGTCTCAAGTTGTTAGAGTGGGTAAAAAAGTACTCCGACTTGTTGAGTAATATATCGCGAGTTCCAATGCCTTCTGAACTTTCAGCCGAGGAAATAATAGAGAATTCAGAGATACCCCCGGATATATTAAAGATGGTTGGGTATGATGTTCCTGATACGAATAATTTAAACAAAAGACCCAAGGAGGCACAAAATGAGAGGACACATACGTCAAAAGGGTAAAAACTCCTGGCAGATTCAGGTCTATGTAGGTATTGACGAAGATGGTAAATACCGCAGGCACTTCCAGACAATACATGGTCGTAAATCAGATGCCCAAAATAGGTTGAATGAGTTACTTGTCAGCCTGGAGAAAGGTATATACACACCACCAGGACGCCTCACCATAGCAGAGCACCTTCGCAACTGGCTTGAAGGCTATGTTAAAACAAACTGCTCTCAGCGCACACTTGACGGCTATGAGTCTATTATAGAGACTCACTTGATACCAGCTTTAGGTCAAGTCCAGTTGAAGCACCTTCACCCGCAGACGATTCAGAGCTATTATGGTAAGGCTTGTGAGCAGTTATCGACCAGGACAGTTCATCATCACCACCGGGTGTTGTCTCAGTCCTTGAAATACGCCGTTAGACAGGGCTATCTAGGGCGAAACCCTGCTGAGATGGTTGACCCGCCATCACCACGTAAGAAGGCCATGCGGACCTTAACCCCCACAGAAGTCGAAGCCCTTTTTGAGAACGTACAAGGTAATTACTATTACCCCGTAGTGTATACCGCCGTGAGCACCGGGCTTAGGCAAGCTGAATTACTGGGCTTAAGGTGGCGGGATATTGACCTCGATATGCTCTCAATATCGGTTAGCCAAGTGTTATACAAGCGTCGAGGTATATGCCAGTTCAAAGAGCCTAAGACAAGCCACAGCCGTCGGCGTGTCGCCATGACACCAAAGTTAGCTTTGTTCTTAAGGGAATACAAGGCAGAGCGTGAACGATATTACCAGCAGTTAGGGAAACAGCTTACTTTAGACGACCTGGTGTTCACTGGTGTGGAAGTCAGACCTATTGACCCCTGTGTTTTGACCCACGCCTTTGCTAGAATGGCCAAGAAAGCGGACATGAATGGCGTCAGATTCCATGATTTGAGACATACATTCGCCAGTCTTATGCTACTACGTGGGGCAAAGCCTAAAGTTATCTCTGAAGCCCTAGGCCATAGCTCGGTAGCCTTTACAATGGATGTTTATAGCCATATAATTGAGGGGATGCAAAGTGATGCTATGGCGCTACTAGACGAAGTGCTACCCCCAGGGGTAAACGGGTTATCTCAAAAAAATAACGCCAAATTAACGCCAATTTTACCAAAGACAGGGGTATATAACTAGAATTTAGCTTTGATGCCAGCGTAGCTCAGTGGTAGAGCAGCGGTTTCGTAAACCGCCGGTCAAGAGTTCGACTCTCTTCGCTGGCTGTGTTTGTGTTGGGGTTATTGTTGATGTTGGTTCAAGTTGGTCTTATTGAGACAAATAATTAAGTGTTTAATATTATTAAATGAGCTGAGGAGGTTTTTATAATTTGAGATCTCCATACTCTAACTATTTAAGTAGAGACCGGATAATATATCCCTTAGGATTTGTTCTAATCCCCTTAGCCATAGCAATAGCCCTATTAGCTTGGACAGGGGGTAACTTGAGAACCGCTATTGTAAATGGTGCCATATCAGTAGGCTGGTTTGTTTTTATGATCTTCTGGACGCGGAAAATATCCAGACAGCAAGATAAGGCAAACCATGATTCTAATAGAGTTCTTCGTCGTAAGCGCTTGGCTTTTCTTTTAAGAATTATCGCTTTACTAGTTCTCATATACGGGTGTATAGCCCTCGCCACAGCATTAGTCAAAGATCAGCCATTATATGTTATCTTAGAGGCCGTGTGGGTTATAATATTTGGTATCTTATTCATTGGCTTACCCTCAATAGTGATACCGCCTGCTGAAGATTAATAGCTTAAGCTCTTCACCGGACAGAGACTGAACCAGTTCCGGCACAATACATTCTCTCACAATTTTCATTTACAGCTAACCGGACTTATGCTATAATTTGCTAGTTTGGTGTTTCGAAATAACCGGGGGAGTGTAATAACTTCTAAAATAAACAGTGTAGGGGAATGATTTTGGATAAAGAAAATAAGAAGAACACTATAGAGAGCTTTCAGCATCGTGAAGGTGATACTGGCTCAACTGAAGTTCAAGTGGCCCTGCTCACTAAAAGAGTCAGGCAGCTGACTGAGCATATGAGAGCTAATCGCCATGATTACCACACCCAGCGTGGTTTGCTTAAACTTGTCGGGCATAGAAGACGGCTACTAGCCTACTTGAGTCGAGAAGATGTAGCCCGATATAACCATTTGATTGCGAAGCTTGGGTTACGTAAATAAAGTCTTAGATTGAGAGGAATAATTGATAGAATCTTTTGAATGTGAAATCGGGGGTAGAACCCTTACTATAGATACCGGGAAAGTCGCCATGCAGGCAAACGGAGCAGTGACTGTTCGTTATGGCGATACTGTAGTCCTGGTTACGGCTTGTATGAGCCAGGAACCACGAGCGGGAGTAGATTTCCTGCCGCTAACCATTGACTATGAAGAGAGATTATATGCCGCTGGGAAAATACCCGGCGGTTTTATTAGGCGGG
Source organism: uncultured Dehalococcoidales bacterium (assembly GCA_964572285.1). Classification (GTDB taxonomy): domain Bacteria; phylum Chloroflexota; class Dehalococcoidia; order Dehalococcoidales; family JAUVZE01; genus CAZNEL01. The sequence goes on from CAZNEL010000038.1 coordinate 13,886, forward strand.
AAGGACGTCCCAGCCAGGAAGCGATTTTAGCTAGCCGGCTTACCGATCGACCGCTGCGTTCCCTAATACCAAAAGAATGGCGTAATGATATTCAAGTAATAATTACCGTTCTTTCTGCTGATTTGGAGAACGACTCTGATATTCTAGCAGTTATTGGTGGCTCAGCAGCCTTATCTATTTCAGAGATACCATTTGGTGGACCAGTGAGTGCGGTTCGTATTGGTTATATTAGTGACGAGTTTGTGGTAAACCCAACGCTAGCTCAACTTGAAAGCAGTCTTCTTGACCTTATTGTCGTCAGCAGTAAGCAAGCCGTAGTAATGGTAGAAGCAGGAGCCCAAGAGGTTTCGGAGGACATTATAGTTGGGGCTATTGAATTGGGACATGAAGCAAACCAGAAGATTATTGAACTTCAGGAGCAGCTTCAGCAGAATTATGGTAAACCCAAGGTGGAAACTTCGGTTAGGGAAATTAACCCCGAAGTGGTCTCAGCTATGTCACCAATTATTGATGACAAGCTAGCCCAGGTCTTGACCCAACCAGAGAAACAAGAACGGGAAAAAATGCTTAACAGTCTAAAGAAAGAGCTGGTGGAGAAACTAGGCGAGGCATTTCCCGAAGAAGAAACCCTTTACGCTTTTGAAGCCAGGGTCAAAGCTGAAGTTAGAAGCAATATACTTGATAAAGGACAGCGTTTTGGGGGACGTGGCTTGACGGATGTTCGCCCTATTAGCTGCGAGGTAGGACTGCTACCTCGTGTTCATGGTTCAGCGCTATTCTCGAGAGGTCAAACGCAGGTGCTGACTATCACTACCCTGGGCCCCATCGGGAAGGCGCAAAAACTTGATGGCTTAGGGATAGAGGAGACTAAACGTTTTATGCATCATTATAATTTTCCTCCATTCTCTTCCGGTGAAGTAAAACGCGTTGGTACATCGAGTCGCCGTGAAATTGGGCATGGTGCTTTGGCTGAGAAAGCCATTGCTCCGGTAGTACCCAAAGATGAAGACTTCCCCTATACTGTTCGCCTTGTTTCAGAGGTCTTAAGCTCCAATGGGAGTACCTCTATGGCCAGTGTTTGTGCCTCCAGCCTATCTTTAATGGATGCTGGGATTCCCATTAAGAAAGCGGTAGCCGGGATAGCTATGGGTTTGATAACAGGAGACAATGACAACTATGCTGTTCTAACTGATATTGAAGGCGTAGAGGATGCTTATGGCGATATGGATTTCAAGGTGGCGGGTACGGCCGAGGGGATTACTGCACTACAACTAGACATCAAACTCAAGGGTGTAAACCCAGAGATCTTGAACCAGGCATTAAACCAGGCTCGTGAGGCTCGTTTGTTCATACTGGAAAAGATGCGGCAGACTATTAGTTCCAGCCGGTCTGAATTTAGCCCTTATGCACCACGAGTGCATAAGCTAATGATTGACCCGGATAAAATCGGTGCTGTAATTGGTACTGGTGGCAAAACAATCAGGTCAATAATAGAAGAAACTAAGGCTACGATAGATATTGGAAACGATGGCACCGTGCTTATTGGTTCACTTGATGAAACCGCTGCTCAAAAAGCTATCAGCATTATTGAGGGTTTAACTAAGGATTTGGAGGTTGGTAGCATCTATACCGGGAAGGTAGTTCGCCTGATGCCCTTTGGTGCTTTTGTAGAAATCCTCCCGGGTAAAGAAGGTATGGTACACATTAGTGAACTGGCTGATTACCGGGTGGATAAAATAGAGGATGTAGTAGCACTGGGCGATGAGATTACTGTTAAGATTATTGATATTGATAATATGGGTAAAGTGAGGCTGTCACGACGAGCAGCCCTTGAAAAACCCGACCAGAAGATAAGCACTCAGGATAAAGACTCGTTCTCTAAAGATTACCCGTTTAAGAAACGTGAAAATCGGTCTTCTAATCAGCGCTCCTCTGATGCTAAACGACGTTACTAATATAGGGTTTGAAGTATGAAGCCAATAAGAGTAGTCGTTTTAGGTGCCTTAGGTAGAATGGGGCAAGAAGTGATTAATGCCCTGTGTTTTGAGCCTGATAAGCAACTAGTTGGTGCTGTTGATCTACAGGTTACTGATGATTGTCTAACCTTACCAGATGGCTCAGGTAAAGTGCCCCTTTCTTCGGATTTGGAGTATATTATCACCAAGTGTCACCCCGAGGTATTGGTAGATTTTACTATTGCCCAAGCTACTATGCCAGCAGTAAGAATAGCCGCCAAGCATGGAGTCAATCTAGTGATAGGTACTACCGGACTGACCCATGATGATATTAGTGAGATTGGTAGTCTAGCCGGAGTTCATCAGGTAGGTGCTGTGGTGGCACCGAATTTTGCCCTTGGTGCGGTGTTAATGATGCATTTAGCCAAGCTGGCTGGTAAGTATCTTGATTATGCTGAAATCATAGAGTTACATCACCATCAAAAAGTTGACGCTCCTTCAGGAACAGCTCTTTCCACCGCTAAAGCAATGGCTCAGGCTAAGGGTAAACCCTTCTCCTGTCCTCCAGACTCGCAGATAGATTCAAACAGCCGGGGGAATCAGGTAGACGGTATTACCATTCATAGCGTGCGCCTGCCTGGTCTTATGGCACATCAGGAGGTAATCTTTGGGACGACCGGTCAGACACTGAGTATACGTCATGATACTATCAATCGCCAGTGTTATATGCCAGGTGTTATGCTAGCCATTAAGGAAATAGTTAAACGGCAAGGACTGGTCTATGG
>CAZNEL010000039.1:0-15919 GCA_964572285.1 uncultured Dehalococcoidales bacterium
TTTATACTCCACACCATTCTACGATGAATGAAGCTAGGACCTTGGTGCAATCTATCACTGAGTCTAAATCCACATATTCATTAACCCCATGGATATTTTCACCATTAGGCCCGAAAGAAAGCACAGGCATATTAAAGTATTGTGCCAGCCTTGTATCCATGCCCCATGTCATACCAGCGATATCGGTATTTAACTCTAAAACCTTATCAGCACAAGATTTAAAGGTTACCACGAATGGGTCGTTTGGGTCTTGTTCCCAAGCGTCCATTTTCATCCCAAACCAGACTACCTCTGGTGGATGCTTGCTCAGCCATTCGTCGCGCTGAGCGGCATCGTTTACCGTCTGCCGAACCTGTTCTTTAACTTCGTCAACATCCTCACCTGGAATGCACGATATCCTGCATTGAATCTCTGCCCAACCGGCTACTGTTGACACCCATTCACCGGCCCGGTAGGTCCCGATATTGAGATGGCATGACCTTCCGGAATCTTTCTCAAAAAGCGGGTAATGCTTTTCTCGGGCTCGCTTCTTGTCTAGCTCTACCAGTGCTTGATAAATCTGATTCATTTTGCCAATGGCATTTACCCCAGTATGAGCAGCCCCAGCATGAGCTGGCTTGCCCACAACTCTGACACGGAAATAGTGAATTCCTGGGTGAGCTACAATTATTTTCATAGTCGGTTCCGAAATGACGAGTCCATCAGCGGTGAAGCCCTCGAGGAAACAGGCTAAGGTGCCTCCACCCCCTCCGGTTTCTTCTTCAACTACACTTTGAAGCATCACCTTGCCTTTGGGTTTCAACCCTGCTTCCAGTAAAGCCTTTAGGGCAAAGTAGTTGGCAATCAGCCCTCCTTTCATATCCATGGCTCCACGCCCATAAAGTTTCTTCTCCACTATCTTTCCTTCCCAGGGTGAGAAGTCCCACTCCCCGATTGGTTCAGGAGGAACCACATCTATATGCCCGTTTAGTATCATGGACCTTGCCGAAGGTTCACCTTCAAGAATCCCTATGATATTAGGACGGCCTTTAAATCCCTATCCAGATTCTTCAAAGGCTTTATGTTGACTGACTCTCTCATAGTCGGCCTCAAACGAAATTACTTTTAACCCTAGATTAGAATATAGACCTTGTATATATTGTTGGCCCTCTGCCTCTTTTCCAGTGGTGGTGGGAATCTGCACCAGTGTGCTCAGAGTTTGAACAATTTCCTCCCTTCCATTGTCTATAAGCTGGCAAACTTTCTTTCTTGCCCGATTGTAACTCTTCTGTTCAGACGCCTCAGTTGACATATTCTTCACCTCCAAAGCTTAGTTTCTATGATTGAATTATTATAACATGTCCATTTCTGAGCTTATAGAGAGGGGTGGTGAAAATGGTAGAGTTTTTAGTCAGAAATGGCCCAGAGGAATGTCACCTCTAAGGCATGCTACCAAAAATCAGTAAATGGCTTAACAAGGCGTGATATAATAGGTGGGCAAGAGTCTCCGCGAATAACATCACCAACTGCAAAAGAGCGTCTTCACCTGCTGAGAAGAGTTACATCGGCAATAACAGGAGAAGCCTGTTTTGTCTAGGTAGGTGCTCTTGGGCTAGTTGGTATAGCAAAAAAAGGGAAATGGAAAATGAATAAGATATTCTCAAGCCCGGAAGAGGCAGTTGCTGATATCGCTGACGGAAGTGCTATTATGTTTGGTGGTTTTGGTGTAAGTGGTATTCCGTTTACGCTCACTAGGGCGTTGTACAAAAAGGGGACAAGAAATATCACCATGATAAGCAATAGCCCCGGTGGTAGGCTAGAGGATTTCGATTTGTCAATTCTATTTGGGAAAAAACAGGTAAAGAAGGTGATAGCCACGTTCCCCGTTTATGCTGGAAAGGTAAATATTTTTGAACAGCAGTACTTGAAGGGAGAAGTCGAACTTGAGGTGCTTCCGCAAGGAACATTTGCTGAAAGGATTCGGGCTGGTGGGGCCGGAATCACTGCTTTCTACACTCCTACTGGAGTGGGGACGGTTGTTGAAGAAGGAAAGGAAAAACGGTTCTTTAACGGCAGAGAATGTCTGCTTGAACTAGCCCTCAGGGCTGATTTTGCTTTTATTAAAGCCTATAAGGCTGATAGAAAGGGAAATTTGACTTATCGGATGGCTGCCCGAAACTTCAACCCACTGATGGCGATGGCAGCCAAGGTTACAATTGCTGAAGTTGATGAGATTGTGGAAGCCGGCGAACTGGACCCCGAGACTATCGTTACCCCTGCCATTTATGTAGACCGAATAGTAAAGGGAGAAAGATATGAAGTCAGGTTTAAGTAGGGAACTAATTGCGCTAAGGGTAGCCAAAGAGTTTAAAGATGGATATTACGTGAATCTTGGCATTGGCTTACCAACCCTGGTCTCAAGCTTTATCCCCGAGGGGCTAGACGTTACACTTCATACTCAAAATGGTATCCTGGGATATGGTCGCATAGCTAATGAGGAAGAAATGGATCCTGACCTTATTAACGCCGGGTCACAGCCGGTAATCCTGAACCCCGGTGCTGCTTTCTTCGATAGTGCTGAGGCTTTTGCCATGATTAGAGGAGGGCACATTGACGCAGTAGTGCTTGGTGCGTTCCAAGTATCGGAGAGGGGTGACCTGGCAAACTGGATGACACTGGAACGAAGGGTGGGCAGCATTGGTGGCAGCATGGACTTGGTTAACGGAGTAAGGAAAGTCATCGTTGCCATGGAACATACTAGTCGGTCAGGTAAGCCAAGAATAGTTAAGGAGTGCACATATCCACTTACTGGGCGGGAAGTAGTTAACCTGATTGTTACCAACCTCGCTGTAATTGAAGTTACCCCAGAGGGCCTATTACTTAAAGAAGTAGCTCCCTCAGTTACACCTGAAGAAGTACAGGCTGTTACTCAGCCCAAGCTTAAATTGGCTGGTGAGCTTAAGGAAATTGTTCTATAATCGTGCTTTACATAATATCCAGATGCGGTGTCTTTCCGCTTGGCTTGAGCTTACTGACCTAGGGCTCTTAAAGCACGCAGTTCAAATTTTCTTTTTTTCTTCCCTTACGAAAAACAGCAGCAGTAGACAAAGCGCTGCCACAAACGCTAAAGATAACCAGGCCAATTCATAGGAACCAAACGTATCTACAATATGGCCAAAGATAACTGGCCCAAGAATAGTACCCCCCATGATAACCGTGCTGCCCAGTCCTGCAGCTTTCCCAGCCCCGTGTTTGCCGCCAAACTCTGACATTAGGGTGAGAAAGATGCCACCAAAGCCAATGCCTCCCATTCCCAGCAAGAAAAGGACAGGATATAGCGCCCACGAAAGATAGGAACCGAAGAGACCCAACAGGAGACACATGGCGCAGGCAGTGCCGGCCATCAATATGAAAAGCGGTTTCCTTTTGCCACCAAATACGCGGTCACTGAGGAAGCCACTTCCTGGCCTGGCGATGGCTCCAGCAACCTCAGTCATGGCCAACAGTCCTCCAGCAACGACAACAGGGAAGAGTAGCGCTTCTGTAAGATAAAGGACGAGATGGGCTATTAAGGTGAATTCCACCCAGGCTAAACACAAGCCGCAAATGGCAACCAGCCAGATATCATGATTTTTTAGAAGCTCAAGCAGCGGTACCGCTACAGCAGAGGCCGCTGAGTCTGTAGATGATGAAGATGGTCTAGCTGGCTCTTTATAGAGGATGAGCGCTGTAGCCGCTATGCCTATAGCTATAATGCCTAGGAATAGAAAGCCATAACGCCACCCCAGAGCAAGAGCCACCATAGGCAGGGTAATAGCGGTAACGATGCCCCCTATATTAACAGCTGTTTGCTTAAGACCCATTACTGTTGCCCTCTCCTTCGCCGGGAACCACACTACCACACCTTGGGTGGTTGAAGGCAGGAGAAAACCACAACCCATTCCGGTAGCAAACATGAATGACAGCAACCACATATACGATGGGGCAAAGAACAAGGCTATCATAGAAGCGCCAGCAATCAATTCCCCGATTACCATGGGCCACCGGGCTCCGATTCTATCAACTACCCAACCTATAGGGAACAGGGTTATCATGTAGCCAAAGGCAGCTGCCGACATAACCAATCCTACTTGAGCACTGGTTACGCCCAGGTCTTCCTTGAAAAAGGGAGCCAGTGGTCCTACACTGAGCCTGTTCAGGAAAACTACTATATAGGTAATCCACAGCACACCGAGTATTACCCAGCGGTATCGATAAGTTGTCTCTTTAGTTTGTTCCATATTCAATGCCTTTCAATTGAATCAACTCTTTAGCTAAAGGGCAACTTTATTACTATTTGCCCTTTGATTTGAGTGTGTTCCTCTAAGTTTTTGTGTCGGACATCGGATAGTATGAAATAGACTGCAGTTCCGGCGTGCAACGAAACTGGCTACTATATGGCTCCCAGTCCCACAAAGACACCTGAGGTCATCATCAGCGTAACCGAGCTCTCTGAGAATACCCAGAGTATGCTCTCCATAACTGGATGGAGAGTGTTTTTATCTCTCCCGGTGCTTCAGAAAGCTTTACAGGAATCCCGAGGAGCTTTAACTTCCCCGCCCGGGGATGTTCCACCTCCAGCACCATGTGTCGGTGGAGAGTATGAGAGTCAGAGAAGGCCTCTCAACATGCCTATGGCTAACAGTCTAGCAATTTCAGGCTAGGCCTGTCAAGGTTAGCAGCAGCTATCCGAACCTACCCCGAATCTAGCTGACTCTTTGGTACCTTCTCTCAAGTATCTCAGCAAAATTAGTGACGGCAGGGTGAGCTTTATGCAAAAGTGATGAGCCGTGACCTTGGCTTGGGTAACTTTCTTCATAGTAAACCTGTCTGTTTCATACCAACTAAATATATAAATAGTTTATACCAAATCTTGACCAGGATACATCTAATTAGCAAGGATAATGAGCTTGACGGCTAGATGCCATATGTGTATTATCATTGACAAGAATGGTAGTGGATGGTTGAAATAAGAAGTTCTGGTTTATAAGGGAGCTAAGGTAAGACATTATGATAGTTGAAATGAGAACAGGTGCCACTCCAGAAGAGATAGACAGTATAGTGCAACGAGCTAAGTCTCTTGGGTTAGGCATTCAATTGAACTTAGGTACTGACAAGCAGGTAATCGCCATACTGGGGAGCAATACCGGGCAATTACCCACGGATATTTTTGCCGTACTGCCTGCTGTAGAGAGCGTAACCCGGATTATGAAACCCTATAAGCTCGCCTCCCGGGAATTCAAGGCAGATAACAGCGTGATTTCCATTGGCGGGGTTGAGATTGGTGGCAAGCGCATCGTGGTCATGGCAGGACCCTGTGCTGTAGAAAGCGCAGAGCAACTTACGGATGTAGCCAGCATGGTAAAAGAATCCGGAGCTAGCATTTTACGGGGCGGTGCTTTTAAGCCACGTACTTCCCCGTTCAGTTTTCACGGCTTAGAGAAAACTGGGTTGGAACTATTGGCTCAAACCAGGAAGCAGTTCGGCATACCGGTAGTCACCGAAGTGGTAGACCCTCACGATGTTGAATTGGTATCCAAATATGCCGATATTCTTCAAGTTGGTTCCCGGAACATGCAAAACTTCGCCCTGCTAACCAGTATTGGCAAAAGCAGGTGTCCGGTTGTTCTGAAACGCGGCTTTTCATGCACTGTTACCGAGTGGCTTACTGCAGCCGACTACCTGCTGGCAGAGGGGAATAACCAGGTTATCCTATGCGAGAGAGGAATCAGGACCTTCGAAGACAGTGCTCGTTTCTCTCTGGACATTTGCTCCATACCGGTGATTAAGAAATTTAGCCACTTACCGGTTATTGTTGACCCCAGCCATGCTGCTGGTCACTACTCACTGGTACCGGCGATAGCCAGGGCAGCTATAGCCGCTGGCGCCGACGGGCTACTTATTGAAGTTCATCCCAACCCAAAGGAAGCCCTGGTAGATGGGCTCCAGTCCCTGACACCGTCAGACTTTGCTAGGTTAATGAAGGAACTTGGCTCAATAGCTGAGTCGGTGAACAGATATATCTAGCGTGAGGCTAAATTTGGTCACAACAGCAATATAAAATATCTCACAATAAGGACAGTATGGTAAGTATTTACCACTATGCTGGTGGGAACAAAACAACGTGATGCGGCGTTGAGGAGGGCAGGTATTACTCCGGCAGACTATCGATGTACTTAACGAAATCCCCTATAGTGGTGAACCCTTTCATTCGGTCGGTATCTATCTCGATATCAAGCACGTTTTCCACGCCGACAATAATCTGTACCCAGTGGAGGGAATCGGCCTTGATATCCTTTAATGCCGTCTCCATACTTATTTCCTGCTCACTGCAACGGGTAATTCTAGCGATAACCTTTCTTAATTCATCTAACGTTGGCATATTCTCTCTCCTCCTGAAGTAATAATTACAGCAGGATTAATATCTATTCTGGTTTCTCTGACGAGATTCTTGCCTGTGCTTTCTCTAACTCAGCCCGAAGCATACTAACAAAGCCACTTTCTACGGCAAGTTTTGCCTGTTTGATAGTTCCTACAATCTGGGGAGCCTGACTACTGCCGTGAGCAATAGCAGCTACTCCATTCACGCCCCACAAGGGACCACCACCCATTACTGCGCCTGGACTCATAAGCCCATATAGCTTTTTGGCAATCTTTTCTACTTCGGCTGGTACGAACTTGTCCTTCAGCTCATTCGTAAGCCATTGGCTAACAGTCCTACCGAGACCCTCACAGAACTTGAGCAATATGTTACCCACAAAGCCATCGCAAACGATGACATTTGCTTTCCCTCTTGGTATATCCATGCCTTCTACATTGCCGGTGAAATTAAGACCACTTTTCTTAAGCAATGGGTAAGCCTCTTTGGCTAACTGATTACCCTTACCTTCTTCAGCGCCTACATTGAGAAGACCGACCGTAGGATTATCAATGCCAAGAAAAGTCTTGGCAAAGACACTGCCAGCTACAGCAAAATCCACCAAGTGGTATGGTTGGCAGCCTACATTGGCACCTAGGTCTAATGTAACGGTCTTAGGAGCCAGCTGAAGGAAGGCTCCACCAGCCATAGGCCGCTCTATACCAGACAGGGTACCCAGGTATTGTAATGCTGCAACCATAGAGGCGCCAGTCGAGCCAGCACTCACCATAGCGTCAGCTTCACCACTCTTGACCAGTCTGGTAGCTACTGCTACCGAGTTGTTGGGTTTACGTATAACAGCAAATGCCGGTTCTTCCCCATCTTTAATTACTTCAGTGGCTTCAACCAGACGAACTGGTAGATTAGTAGTGTCAATCTGGGCAAGCTCTCCCTCAACATTTGCCTTCACTCCCACCAGGATAATCTCTACTCCTAATTCCCTGGCTGCTTGAACAGACCCTTTTACTATTTCGCTGGGAGCATAATCACCACCCATAGCGTCAACGGCTATCTTCACTGGCTGACGCACATTTACTGACTCTTCCATGACTACCTCCTCTTAACTAAAGGTTCAAACCAAAATATAGCCTAACACTACCAACTGTGCTTTATTGCGTCTTTCGGGCAAATGCTGTGACAGTTCACCGTATTTTTTTGGCTACAGAATTGGAACCCCGGGCATAAGAATGCCAGCTTTTTTCTTGCTTCCTCTTTTACTCTGGCTTTTAGCTGACCACTGTCATCTTTATCTACGACAAATATTTCCGCAGGGCAGGCTTTCACGCAATCTCCGCAGCCATCGCACAGCCCGGTATCAATAGTAATAAAGTAATCACCGCTAGCATCACTATAGCCATACTGATGAATCTTCGTTGTCTGTATGTCTGCTCCTGTAAGGCGCTCTTGGGCAAAAAGGGCTGCCCCGATAGCCCCTACCAGCTGCGGGTCTTCACAAAGAAGCGGTTCCAGCCCAACCTTTTCTGTTAGCTTCCTTACCAGCCCTTTATTCTTGGAAATACCTCCGGTAATGCTAAAGTCTCTCTCTATCCGCCCCCTTTTGAGGAGATTAAGAGAACGAATAGCTATGGCCTCATGCAGGCCAGCCAGAATATCACTCTTAGCCGCCCCCTTCCTGAGGTAAACTATAGCCTCTGATTTAGCGAAGACGGCACAAATAGTATTAAAGGGAATAGCGTTCTTTGACTCAAGCGACACATCCCCGATCTCCTCCAAAGGTATATTTAATACCTCAGCTATCATCTCAAGGAACCGGCCGGTGCCGCCGGCACATTTGTCATTCATAACGAAATTGGTTACCCGTCCGCCACCATCACAATTTATTGCCTTGCAGTCCTGTCCTCCCATATCCAGGATAGTTTTGACCGATGGGAAGTACCAGTTTATGCCTCTGGCATGGCAACTTATCTCGGAGATATTCTCATTGGCAAAAGGCACCAGCACCCTTCCGTAGCCAGTGGCAACAGTGTATTGAATATCATCAAGTGTCAGCCTCGCATCTCTTAGGGCTTCCCCTATTACCATGTAAGAAGTTTTCACACTCTCCGGGCCGGTATCACGGATTACTGATGATAGAATAGAGCTATCTTTCAATATGACAGCTTTAGCTGCCCGTGAACCAATATCTATGCCAGCAACTATCACTCACTCAAATCCTTTTCTATATTTTCTCTGGCGATGATAGCCGCACCTAGAGCCGCTACTACTTGAGGCTCATCAGGCACCAGAACCCCAAATCCCATTTCCCTTTCCAGAATAGAAACCAAACCACTATTCAGAGCCACACCGCCGGTTACCGCTACATCTTTGGTAATGCCAATACGCTTGGCAAGTGCCATGATACGGCTCACCACAGAGTAATAGATACCAGCCACAATTTCTTCTTTAGGAGTAGGTGGGTTACGATGGACATGGGATATTACCTCGGATTCAGCAAAAACAGCGCAAGTGCTGGTTATATCCGCCCTGGACTCAGCTTTTAATGATAGTTTTGACATTTCTTCCAGTGGTACCTGCATCAGTTTGGCCATCTGCTGCAAGAATATGCCGGTACCGGCAGCGCATTTATCGTGATTGGCCCAATCTTTCACCCGTCCTCGCTCGTTTAACCTAACCACAGTGCTACTTTCCGCTCCCATATCTATGACCATTCGTGCTGAGGGTAAAAGGTGATTAATACCACGTGCCAGGCAGGTAGTGATCGCTTTCTGCTGCTGGCTCAAAGAAATGGACTTCCTGCCGACTCCGGTTGAGACGATATGCAAATCATCATTAGAGCTTAAACCAGCCTGGTTTAGAGCCTTTTCCACGGCTTCTTCAGCTGAAGATTCAGGCTCGTCACCCGAAGCAATAATGATAGAGGATAGTATGCTACCATTTTCTAAAATGACTACCTTGGTAGTCAGGCTGCCTATATCTATACCCAGTGCTTTCATGATTAAAAACTAGCGGTCTTCCAGAAGCTCGAAAAACTGCTCCAGCTTCTCACGCACCTCTTCCTCAGAAGTTGCCGTAGGGTCAACAACATCACAGTCCAGTGTTAATACCGGTACATCAATTTCGTTTAGAACATCCTTAAAAAGCTTTATCGTGGCGCAGGTATGCCGACAGCCTACATCGGCATAGTATATCGCACCATCAACCTTATACTGCTTAGCGCAGTCAACTATACTGGTTAACGCCCGCTCGTCCATAGGACCGTACATACGCATTTCAGGAAGCATATAAGACTTCTTTGCCACGCTCTCCAGCGGCTTACCGGGGTCAAGTTCTCCCTCTCCCCAGTAGGTAAAGAAGGGTTCCACCACGCTTAACGCCCTATATTCCTGTGAAATCTTTTCCAGGAAACTCATTAAGTACATGGGCGGTATGAAAAGGCTCATCAGGCGGAAACGCTCATCGGGCACTGCTCCTTTGCCCTCTTTAACCATATCGCTAAGCTCCTGACGCAGAGTTTCCAGATACTCAATTGCCTCAGGCTGACCTGGGAAAAGATAATCAACCGAGACCAGTTCCAGGAATCCCTGAGAATGAAAAGGCGTCGGCACCGCCTTGCGCAGTTCATTTATCTCACGTACCAGCTCAATCTGTCTGTCCATTTTGGCAACAATCTCAGACAGCTTGCTCCAGTCCATTTTCCTGTGTGATTTCTCCTCAAGAAAATGAACCATGTCCTCCATTTCTCCTACCAGATACTTTCGCTCATCCTCACTATCCTTGAAAGGGTGGTCAATAAAGAAACCGGGACATTTTGTCATCTCCATAATCAGTTCGCCGCTCTTGGCTGTATTATCACAAACCATATTAGACCATAGCATGACATCAGGACGTGGTAACGTACCCAGAGCGAAAGCACCAGCCAGGCCGCGGTGCGGCGTACATATCTCCGAAGCCAGCCCCAGTTCGGCGCCTGCTGCCAGAATGTCAGTGCACTCACCGGTAAATAGAGATATCATCCACGTAGTCGTTTCGGTATGCATCGGAACCATATCCATGGCATAGATAAGCTCAGCGGGAAAGAAAACAGTATGGGCAGCTATGAAATCACCATTTTGGCGGGCGTTCAGCAGACGGGTAAAATAATTGTTGAGCATCTGGTAATACAGCATTTCGCTCTTTCGCACATCAGGACGAGCCCTATTCATTCTCGAGATTATTCGACAGGCGCTTACAATGGCCTTAATCTTGTTTGTATTCACAGCTTCTGTCATTTTCTCTTCGCTTCCAGCATTTCTAAGAAAGCCTGGACCCGGGTCTGAATCTGTCCGGAGCCTGAGGTGCCGTACTCTACATCCAGTGCCAGAACTGGAACATCTATGTTATTTAACCGTTTTGTAAGCAATGGCAAGTCATGGCAATAAGGTACACAGTATCTGACAATCTGGCTGATTACACCATCCACCTTGAAGTCATGGACAAACTCAATTATACGGTTGAAACGCTCATCCGAGGGAAACATGCGGGCACAGGGGAAATTATTTAGATAGCGGCGTGCAATAGCCCGTACAGGCGATGCTGTACCTTCCAGCACTACCGGGTCGCCCCAATATCTGGTACTGGTGCACAGCTCATCTGTTACCACTAATCCGCCCTGATCCTCAATAGACTTCACGAACTCAGGGTTGGTTAGCACACTACCGATGAGCATGATACGCGCCCGGCCACTATTTCTCTCACCTGACACCGAAATTTCCCGCAGCAGTTCCTTGAGCCATTCGTTAAAGATCTCCTTAGGCATGTGAAAGCTGGCATTCAAAATTTCCATAGTTTCGGCACCGGTAATAGGCGGGTTATCTAATTTGCGAAAGTCATAAAGGTCTCGTAGTAACTTCCTTGATTCATTATACAGTTTGATAGATTTGTAAAGTGTCTCATCAGTTATCTTGAAGCCGAGGAACTCTTCCAGATGCTCGGTAAACTTGACTACTTCGCGGTAATAGAGGTCATGTGCCTTCTCGGTGTACTTACGTGGTACCGTGAGAACATGATGGAATGGTGTTCCGATGTAATAACGCCACAGATCAAAAAGCCGGCGGGCCCCATCGCAGGTGGAGCCACCGACAACACCATCTAAGAAATTATATTCACCTCTCAAGCCCAGTTGGAGGCAACTGCGGGAAAAAGAACAATTATTAACATAGAGATAGGCATTGCCGTCATCAAGCTCGGTCTCCTGAGAGTAACCGGTAATCCGGATAGGTAGAATACCGGCAGCATGCATGATTTCCTCGGGAGAGTAGGTGCAGAGCCAGCCAAAAATCTTCTTGCCACTGCGTTTATAATCTAAAAGCTGGCTGGTCTTGGGAAAGGTATTATTTATCTCCCGAAATCGGTCAAGCACACGGAACTTGGAATTATCTCTCTGCAAAATATCTGAAGCCACATTCAATAAGCTACTCCCTGTCTCAGAACCATCGCATATTAGCAACTAATATGCATACTAAAGGCACAACGAAGAATATCACCCGGAAAATATATTATATACCAGCTTTATTGCTTCGGCAAGTCTAAGTCTAAGTCTAGCTCAGGGTGAAACCCAACGAATAAAGCTCCCGGTCCAGCACCATAACCCATCACCGGGCTATAGTCACTAATTACCAAACTCAAGCAATTGAATTCCTGCTTGAGGAGTTCACTAAGCCTGTCTGCAAATTCCGGAGCGGCAGCGTGCGAGGCCACAAAGTGAAGAGCGTCTGTTCCCGCTTCATGCCTTATTGTTTCCAGCAGCCGTTTGTAGCCATCTTCTCTCTTTCTTGCTCTGGTGACAAGTTCTACCGTACCTTCATCGGTCATCCGGTTTATTGGTTTTATGTTTAGCAAAGATACAATTCTCGATGCTGTTTTAGACATACGACCGGTTCGATAAATATAACGCAAAGTATCCAAAAACATAAGGCCACCGGTTTTCTGGCGAACCTGTTCAGCGATACTGGCTACCTGTTCCAGATTCATCCCTTGGGCGGCTGCTTTGGCTGCTGCTAAGACAACAAGCCCTTGTGCCCCGGCGCAAGTTCTGGAATCTAATATCCGTATGGTGGTTTTAGGCGACTCTTCTCGAAAAAGGTCTGCCGCCAAATTCGCCGTCTTGAAAAATGCACTGAGTGCAGAAGCTAAGGTGATTAAAAGTATATCCTGCGACTCCATGCTTAACTTGCGATACTCGTCAAGCAGATAATCAGGGGTAATCGCCGAGGTAACAAATCTATCTGGGTCTTTCTTGATTAGCTGATAGGCCTCCGTGGCATTTATGTTTACGCCCTCAATGTAAGTATAGCCATCAAAGATGATGTTGGCTGTAGGAACCACCTTTATCTGGTTTTCTTCGGCCAATCCTTGTGGGATACAAGCCACGTTGTCAGTCATAACAAGTACTTTAGCCATTCCAGCACCTCCAATTTAATCTTATAGCTCAAATTTCCCGAATATAATCTTAAATGGTATATTTCACGAAATAAGATAACCCCCATCAACTGTGATTATGCTACCAGTCATGTAGCTAGCTAAATCCGATGCCAGGAAGAGAGCCACCCGGGCAACATCATCGGCTTCACCCATCCGCCCCAAAACCATACGAGCCATAAATCTTTTCAGTTCCTTTAATTCTGCCTTCTCTTGCTCCTTTGAGGATTCGCTGCTACGCGAAAGCACATTTTTTGTCATAATACCACCAGGGGCAATGGCGTTTACTCGGATGTTATGTTGCCCAAGCTCTAATGCCAGGCTCTTGGTTAGCATTAGAACACCGCCCTTGGATGAATCATACGCAGAAAGCCCCTTACTTGATGGATGGAATGATTCTATAGAAGCAATGTTTATTATGCAGCCGCTTTTTCTCTGCTCTATCATTTTCATACTTACCTCACGGCTACAAAGGAAAGTTCCCTTCAGGTTTACCGATGTTACCCATTCAAAATCACCGCCGGTCATGTTCTCCAGAAGTATTTGCGGATATATGCCAGCGTTATTCACTAGTATATCAATACTCCCCATTTTCTCTATTGCGGTACCTACCATAGCCTTAACCTCTTCTTCCCGGCTCACATCACACTGTGCAAAGGCGGTCTTGTATCCGTAATCTTTAAACTCCTGGCTGGCTTTTTGGGCTGCTTCACCATCCTTGTCAGCAACTAGCACGTTAGCGCCTGCCTCGGCAAGCCGGCAGGAAATGGCAAAGCCAATACCACTAGCGCCACCAGTAACAACTACCCTCCTGCCAGTAAGATTAATGAGGTCGCTAATCGACTCATACTTATTTGGTGAAGTCATAACTGCCCCAGGGATTCTTCTTACCTATCTTTTCATAATACCTAGATTTACTATGTATTATATACAATATTTCATCAATGTCAAGATCTTGTGGTTGGTTCTTGCCTATGAATTCCTCATACTTTTGCCCTAGTAATAGAGACCACAGTTACTTGGTTTCATGTTCTTTTCTAAGGCAGATTGAAAAAGGCTTGGCAATTAATATAGAATGAGCAAGGTAAGAGATGAATCCGTTTAGCTATTCCAATAATGACCCACACTTTAATCTGAATCTGAAGAAATCGACCAGGAAGTGGGTGCACTATACAGTCGATTTCCCCACCGCTTATCCGACACAGCATGAAGAGCATAATACTGCCCGGGGTGAATACTTTCAGCCGCGGGGGGTAGATAATGCCCCGCTAGCTATTTTACTTCATGGGATGGGAGACTACAGTGTAACCCCATGCAAGTTTTTAGCCCGTGCCCTGGCCAAGAGAGGGATAGCCTGCTTTATTCTGTATCTGGTGTTCCACTCCAGCCGTATGCCACAAGTCGTACAAGACCGCTTGCCCAATCTTACCTCTGAAGAGTGGTTTGATGCTTACCGGAGTTCGGTAATCGAAGTACGACAAGCTATAGATTGGGCTAGCGACAAAGCAGAGATAAATCACAAGCAGATAGCAGTAATCGGAATAAGCCTTGGTGGATTCATTTCTTCTATAGCGATGGGAGTGGATAAGCGCATTGGAGCGGGCGTATTTCTGGTGACCGGAGGGAACGCCGAGGTGATTACCTGGAAAAGCAGAGCCAATAATTTCAGAAAAGGGGATCATTGTACTGAGGAAGAATGCCATCGCATCCATGAATACTATCCACAGTATCTCGCCGATGTAATCGAGAAGGGATTTGAGAATGTTACCCCTTTAAAGCAATGTTTTCTGACTGATACTATGACCTTTGCTCACTGTCTTCAGAAGCGTCCAATATTGATGATTAACGCGCTCTGGGACAAGTATATTCCAAAGCAGGCTACACTCGAATTTTGGGAGGCGTCCGGCAAACCTGACATCTCGTGGTTCCCTGCTACTCACATCACTATCTGGCTGTGGTACCCCTTCATTAGCCGGAAAATCGCTGCTTTCCTCAATCAAAACTTCGGGGCAGGAATTAAGGATTCTGCATGACGTTTCTGAGTAATATTACGTCTAGATGTTGAACCGGAATAAGGCCTCATACATTTAACCGTGGTAACCTCTTGAAATATAATCCATTGGTCCTCCTTTCGCAGTTTTTGCTAACAATCTCTCCGGATTATTTTGGCTTTGGCAAAGTCTGTCAAGCTGAGTGTCTGCTATTCTTAAAAGTAGTATAATGGGGGAGTTATAGGGGGGTGGTTTGGTAAGTAATGTACAAAGAGCATCCTAATCTCAAAGAACCAAAGAACCCGAATGTGCCGATATGGAGATACATGGATTTTACCAAGTTCGTTAGCCTACTAGACAAGCAGGCTCTGTTCTTTACTAGAGCTGACAAACTTGGTGACCCATTCGAGGGCTCAATTCCTAAATTTTACGGTAAGCCATGGCCTGAAGATGATAAGGGGAGGTTCCCATCGCATGTATTCAAGAACATTAGTGAATATCGCATATTTTTAACAAAATGTACAATCATAAATTGCTGGCACTTAAATGAAATCGAATCTGCCGCTATGTGGAGACTTTATCTCAAGAGTAATGAAGGTATAGCCATACAGTCTACCTTTGGGAGATTAAAAGGCTGCTTAGTAGATGAAGAGGATGAAATATTAATCGGTGAAGTGGAATACATCGATTACGAAAGAGGATGGATACCTACTTATTTAGATATTTATCCTTTTGTTTATAAAAGAAAAAGCTTTGAGCATGAAAAGGAACTAAGAGCAATAGTTCAGACATTCCACCATAATAAAGATGGTACTATTAATTACAAAAAATCGCGATTTGATGATGGCGCATACATCAAAGTAAGTTTAAATACTTTAATAGACAAAATATATATAGCACCCACTTCTTCCAAATGGATATACAAATTAATTAAATCAACCGTAAAAAAATATGGATTAAATAAAGAAGTTGTTCAATCAAGTTTGGATGAAAAGCCAGTATATTGAATTAGGCAGCTACTAAGCAACTGTCTTAAAAGTCAAGAGCAGGGATCAGGAAGTTGAGGGATAAGGGA
>CAZNEL010000040.1:0-1253 GCA_964572285.1 uncultured Dehalococcoidales bacterium
GCCAAGGCAGAAAAATTTGTTCAGGCAAGAAAGAAAAAATAGATTGCCTGAACTTAGGTAGGAAGTATAATGGAAGTAAGAGCAGTAGCTAAAGATACCCGTGTGTCACCCCGTAAGGTACGACCGCTGGTAGATATGGTGCGGGGCAAAAGTGTGGATGAGGCAATGACCTTGCTTCAGTTTACACCTAGTCCAATAGGTCGAATAGTAACCAAGATAGTAAAGTCAGCAGCAGCTAGTGCTGAGAACAATTACCAGATGGTTCCTTCAAATTTAAGGATAGTTAAAATCTTTGTTGATGAAGCACGTACCTTAAAGAGGTTTCGCCCCCGGGCACGTGGCCGACCCAACACTATCCTTAAACGTTCTAGCCATATTACGGTTATAGTTGCCGAGCAGGAGAAACAAATTGGGTCATAAAGTTCACCCTTTAGGTTTTAGAATTGGCGTCATACGTGACTGGCAGGCCAAATGGTATGCCGATAAGCATTTTGCAGAGAATCTGCAAGAGGACATGGCACTTCGTCAGGCCATCCAAGATAAGTATGCTGAAGCTGGAATCTCATTAGTGGAGATAGAACGCCAGGCAAATGAGGTATCAATAACCATCCACACTGCCTGGCCCGGTGTTGTCATTGGACGGGGGGGGCAAAGAGTTGAGGAAATGAGGCTTTATCTTGAAGCTATTATTGGCAAGAAAGTCCGATTAACCATACGGGAGATTCAGCAACCTGAGCTTGATGCTTACTTGGTAGCTAGGACGATAGCCGAGCAGATTGGGCGTCGGATTGCTTTCCGCAGAGCGATGAAACAAGCAATTTTTCGTACCCTCCAGGCTGGGGCTAAAGGAGTAAGGATTAGTTGTGCCGGTAGGCTGGGTGGAGCAGAGATAGCCCGCCGCCAGACCATGCATCAGGGGCGGGTGCCCTTGCACACGCTACGGGCTGATATTGATTATGGCTTTACTGAAGCACGCACCACCCTAGGCAGGATTGGGATAAAGGTATGGATATACAAGGGTGATGTTCATCCTGAACCTAAGATGATAGAGGCTACAGAGGTGGCTGCCAAACCAGAGGAGATACCGGCTGAACCAGTAGCCGAGATAAGCACAGAGGAAGCACAGCCTGCCCCTGCTGAACCAGAAGAAAAGGCTGTTAAGCCAACAGCACGAAGAAAGACACGGGTAACTACTGATAAACCAGAGGAGATACCGGCTGAACCAGTAGCCGAGATAAGCACAGAGGAAGCAC
>CAZNEL010000040.1:1353-15750 GCA_964572285.1 uncultured Dehalococcoidales bacterium
CTGCCCCTGCTGAACCAGAAGAAAAGGCTGTTAAGCCAACAGCACGAAGAAAGACGCGGGTAACTACTGATAAGCCAGAGGAGAAGGATGTTACAACCGAAACGGGTAAAATATCGCAAGAGTCATAAAGGACACCGCCGTGGTAATGCCCAAGTCGGGAATACCGTAGTTTTTGGTGATTTTGGGTTACAGGCGCTGGAGCCGGCATGGATTACCAGCCGACAAATTGAATCGGCGCGGCGGGCCATTACTCATCATATTCGACGTGGTGGCAACATCTGGATTCGTATTTTTCCTGACAAACCAGTTACCAAGAAACCAGCAGAGACACGTCAGGGTGGCGGTAAAGGCGCTCCCGACCATTGGGTAGCCGTGGTCAAACCAGGAAGGATTCTATTTGAAATGGCCGGTGTCGGGCAGGAAGCAGCCAAGGAGGCAATGCGCCTAGCTTCGCACAAACTCCCGATAACCACCAGATTTGTGGTAAAGAACTCCGGTTCTACAGTGAGTAGTAGTTCTGAAAATAAGGAGCTAGTCAAAGTTGAAGGTTGAAGAAATTCGTACTCTTAGTTCTAAGGATTTAGCCAAACAATTGGAAGAGGCTCATCAAGAGCTGTTTAACCTTCGCTTTCGGTTGGCTACAAGACAATTGGTAAACCATCGCGAAATCCCGAGGGTTAAACGGAATATTGCCAGGCTGAAGACCTTAACCAGAGAGAGAGAGCTAGGCATAAAACATGCAGAGAATACTAAGACTTCCAGCGAAGCTCAAGGGTAGGTTTTAAGTTATGGAGAGTAAACACAAAACTAGAGTTGGGCGTGTAGTCAGCAACAAGATGGATAAGACGGTTGTAGTGGCTATAGAAACACGCCGGCGTCATCCATTATATAAGAAAACTATCAAGAAAATGATTAAATATAAAGCTCACGACGAAAGTAATCAGTGTGAGCCAAAAGACACGGTCAGGATTGTGGAAACTCGCCCTCTATCCCGGCAAAAACGGTGGCGAGTAGCCGAGATAATTACCAAGGGAAAAGTAGTAGAAGTACAGCCTGAAGAAATAACCCAAGATTAGTTTTAGGTGGTAGTGGCATGATTCAATCTAATACCAGACTTAAAGCAGCTGATAATACTGGAGCCAGACAGCTTATGTGCATTGGTGTGCTGGGTGGCACCAGGAGGAGATATGCTCATGTGGGTGATATCATTGTGGCCTCCGTCAAAAGAGCTATCCCTGGGGCATCTGTGAAAAAAGGAGAGGTGGTCAGGGCAGTGATCGTTCGCACCGCTCAAAAATATCGACGTCCTGATGGCTCTTATATCAGGTTCGATGAAAATGCCGGGGTAATCCTTACCGATAAGAATAACCCTAAAGGGAGCCGAATATTTGGGCCGGTAGCTAGAGAACTCAGAGAGAAAAACTTCACCAAAATTATATCTCTGGCACCTGAAGTCTTGTGAGGCAGCTATGAAGATTAGAAAAAACGACAATGTACTAGTTATCGTTGGTAAGGATAAGGGCAAAACAGGTAAGGTACGCTTTGCTTACCCTAAAAAAG
The DNA here is from genome assembly GCA_964572285.1 of uncultured Dehalococcoidales bacterium. GTDB lineage: Bacteria > Chloroflexota > Dehalococcoidia > Dehalococcoidales > JAUVZE01 > CAZNEL01. Next base: position 2,914 of record CAZNEL010000040.1, read on the forward strand.
AGCGGGTGATAGTTGAAGGTATAAACTTTGTTAAAAAACACTCACGGGCTAAGGGAGCAGCCAAGCAAGCCGGCATAATCCAGCTTGAAGTACCAATCTATGTATCAAATGTTATGCTCCTATGCAATAAATGTAATCGTCCTACCCGAATTGGTTTCCGCTTTTTGGAAGATGGCAGAAAGGTTCGGGTTTGTCGCCGATGCTCTGAGGTGGTTGATTAAATGTCACGACTGAAGGAAAAGTATAAGGAAGAGGTTATTCCCGGCCTTTTAAAGCGATGTGGATATAAAAATAGCATGCAAGTGCCAAAACTAGAGAAGGTCGTGCTTAATATTGGCCTAGGTGAAGCGACCCAGAATGCCAAGGTTCTGGAAGCAGCAGAGAAAGACCTGGTAGCTATTTCAGGACAACACCCGGTGATTACCCACGCCAAGAAATCTATTGCAGCTTTCAAGTTGAGGGCAGGAGTACCTATCGGAATCAAGGTAACCCTACGGGGAGAACGTATGTACAACTTCTTTGATAAGCTGGTAAATGCTGTTTTACCCCGTATGCGCGAGTTTCAAGGGGTCCCTAGAAACTCATTTGATGGCAGAGGAAATTATACCCTAGGGTTTAAGGAACAAATTATGTTTCCCGAAATAGATTATGACAAAATAGACAAGTCACGCGGATTAGAGATATCAATTATCACTACCGCCAATACCGATGAAGAGGGCAGACACCTGCTGGAGTTATTAGGTATGCCCTTTACCAAGGACTAAAGGGAGAGGAATGGCTAAAAAGTCAAAAATTATAAAGTGGCAGCATCCAGCCAAGTTCAAGGTACAACAGCACAACCGGTGTCACTTGTGTGGTCGACCTCGTGCCTACATCCGTAAGTTCGGGCTTTGCCGCATTTGTTTTCGCAAGTTTGCTCTTGCTGGCCAGATTCCGGGTGTGAGAAAATCAAGCTGGTAACTACTTGTAGAGGAAGTAAATAATGACAATATCTGACCCAATTGCTGATATGCTAACTAGAATACGGAATGCCATTATGGCACGGCATGATTTTGTACTAATGCCGGCGTCAAAGATGAAGCTTTCCATTGCTAGAATACTCAAGGAAGAGGGATTCATTAATGATTGTGAGGTGCTTAGGGGTAAGCCACACCGGACAATTAAGATCCACATTAAGTATGTTGACAAAAATCAGCCCGTTATTTCTAAAATGGAACGAACAAGCAAACCTGGGCTAAGGGTATATGTTCAACGTAAGGAAATCCCTCGTATCTACGGGGGTATCGGTATTACTATTATTTCTACACCTAAGGGTGTGATGACGGGACAGCAGGCCCGACGCCAAGGGCTTGGAGGTGAATTTTTATGTTTTGTAGTATAAACAAGTCTAAGGGTGATATATATGTCTAGAGTAGGACGAATGCCGATCGTTGTGTCCGAAGGCATAACAGTCAACATTAATCAGAACGAGGTAACGGTAAACGGACCCAAAGGAAAACTTAGCCGCTGTTTTGTCCCGGATATGTCCATCACCTTAAACAACGGTAGTTTGATAGTATCACGACCCAGCGATAGCAAGGTTCACCGTTCACTACACGGGCTGACACGAAGTCTTTTAGCTAATATGGTGGAGGGGGTAACCAAGGGTTTTGAGAAAAACCTTGACATAGTGGGTGTAGGCTATCGGGCAGAAAAAGCAGGCGATAAACTGATTATCCATGTCGGATATTCGCACCCGGTAGAAGTAGTACCACTACCCGGTGTGTCTCTTGATGTAGAAAAAAGCAGGATTAAAGTTTCAGGTACAAATAAGGAAATGGTCGGCGAGATGGCAGCTAGAATCCGGGCTATCCGCCGCCCCGACGCCTATAAGGGTAAGGGCATCAGGTACGCCGGGGAGATAGTGCGCCTTAAAGCAGGTAAAGCTGGGAAAGCTATAAAATAAGAGGTAATATATGGGTAAAGATGAGCCGAGGATAGCTCGTCAACGAAGACATAAACGAGTTAGAGTTAAAGTAAAAGGTACCAACTCTAGAACGCGTTTGTGTGTTTTCCGCAGCTTGAACCACATTTATGCTCAGGTTATAGACGACCCCAAAGGGCATACACTGGTTTCTGCTTCAACTCTTGACCCTGAGATAAAAAGTGAGCTAGAGGGTAAAGCCAAAACAGGCAAGGCAGAATTGGTTGGTTCTCTGGTAGCTAAGCGAGCGCTAAGCAAAGGGATAAGTCAGGTAGTTTTCGATCGGGGTGGGTACAAATACCACGGCCGGGTTAAAGCCCTGGCTGAGGCAGCTCGCCAAGCAGGGCTAAAATTTTAAGGAGTTAAACACAGGTGCAACAACTGATAAGTAAGATTGACCCAACTGAGTTGACACTAAACGACAACCTGATTAAGATTAACCGGGTAGCCAAGGTGGTAAGCGGTGGTAAGCGCCTCAGCTTTAGTGCCTTGGTGGTAACCGGAGATGGTAATGGTCATGTAGGTTTAGGCATGGGTAAGGCCGGTGAAGTGCCAGAAGCAATTAACAAGGCGGGGGCTACCGCTAAAAAAAGTCTGATTAAGGTACCACTAGCTGGCACCACTATTCCACATGCAATACAGGTAAAATTTGGAGCCGCTAAGGTCCTATTAAAACCAGCGTCACGCGGTACCGGTGTTATCGCCGGCGGCAGCGTCCGTGCGGTACTTGAAGCAGCTGGGGTTAAAGATATTCTTACCAAATCATTAGGCAGTTCTAATTATATTAACGTGGCTAAGGCAACGATACTTGCCCTCAGCCAGCTCAAAGACCCAAAAGAGGAACTGGCTAGACGCAAGCCGGTTAAACTGGAGGAAGCAGAGAGTGGTAACTAAACTTCGTATTACCTGGGTTAAAAGTGGCATTGGCTATACTAAAATTCAGAAGAATACTCTGAAGTCTCTTGGTTTTCATAAGCTAAATCAGAGTGTAGTTCAGAATGATTGTGGCTCGTTAAGGGGCATGATTAATCAAGTAAGACATCTAGTCAAAGTGGAGGAGGTTGGCTCGTGAGGCAGGATGAACTTTCCCCAGCTCCCGGCTCTAAGAAACCTCGTAAGCGGGTAGGCCGTGGGAACGGCAGCGGACATGGCACATACTCGGGGCGGGGTTGCAAAGGGCAGAAGTCCCGTGCCGGTTATAAGATACGACCAGGCTTTGAAGGTGGGCAGTTACCGTTAATCAAACGCCTGCCGCGAAAACGTGGCTTCGTCAATATCTTTCGTATCGAGTACAGCGTCGTCAATCTGGATAAGCTAAATATCTTCGATGCTGGGAGCGAAGTGACTCCAGAAAAAATGGTTGCCACGGGAATAGTTAAATCTCTACATCACCCGATTAAGATTTTAGCTAACGGTACTATTAATCGTCCCTTGGTGATAAAGGCAAATAAATTCTCGGCGGTAGCTAAAGCCAAGATTGAAGCAGCTGGGGGTCAGGCTGAGGAGGTGGGGCATGCGGCCGAGACAAACTAGACCGAGGCTACTTCAAGCAATGCTTGATGCCTTTAGCCTCCCTGACCTGAGGCGCCGCATTCTGGTCACGCTGGGTATCCTGGTGGCTTTCCGTTTTATAGCCCATATCCCTCTTCCCGGCGTAGACCTCAATGCGCTGAACGAGTTCTTCCAGAGTAATGCCCTGCTGGGCATGCTTGACATGTTCAGTGGCGGTGCTATGAGAAACTTTAGCATAGCGGCGATGGGAGTTTATCCCTACATAACAGCATCAATTATTATGCAGTTGCTGGTGCCGGTTATCCCTAAACTGCAAGCCATCTCTCATGAGGGAGAATCCGGCCAGCACAAGATTAATATGATTACCCACTGGGTGACAGTGCCAATGGCTGGTATTGCCGGTTACGGGCAATTAGTCCTTCTCCAGCGACAGGGTATAGTTAGCAGTTCTGATGCATTACTCACTGTTACTATCGTGTTATCACTGGTAGCCGGCACCATGTTCCTTATCTGGCTGGGTGAGCGTATTACTGAGTATGGTATCGGCAACGGCATATCAATAATAATTTTTGGTGGCATCGTGGCAGGCTACTGGCAGATGATTGGACAGGGTTTTCTGGTAGGTACAACTAATTGGGGTGGCCTAGCAGCTTATGTCCTGATAGCCTTAGCTACTACAGTAGTAATAGTCATCTTCACTGAAGCTCACCGCCGTATCCCGGTGCAATATTCTCGCAGCGTATTTCGCGGCGGCCGTATGTATAAACAATCAGGCTCAACTCATATCCCGCTCAGGGTAAATACCGCCGGGATGATACCGCTCATCTTTGCTATGTCCCTGGTAATCTTCCCAAGCATGATAGCCAGTTATTTTGCCAACCCGGCCGAACCTAATATAGCTGACACTATTATGCGTCTGTTTGACGCCAATGCTGCCATACCTCTAGGCCTAGTCTACTGGGGTCTCTTTTTTCTGCTGACGCTTGCCTTTGCCTTCTTCTACACCATGGTGATTTTCCAGCAGCAGGATTTATCTAATGTCTTACAACGGCAAGGAGGTTCTATTCCAGGAATCCGTCCCGGGAAACAAACCAAGAGTTACTTAGACGGGGTCATAAAACGTATTACCTGGGCTGGGGCTCTTTTTCTAGCTAGTGTGGCAGTAATGCCTTTCTTTGCCAGAGAGATTACCAGCGTTCAGGCGATACAGCTATCCAGTATGGGCATGCTTATCGTGGTTGGCGTAGTTTTAGACACTATGAAGCAGCTTGAAGCACAACTGGTAATGCGGCGCTACGAAGGCTTCATAAAATAGAGCTATCAAAAATTTGGTTTTGACGCTATGCGATAATAGAGACATAATGAGTGACGCGTAGCTACGCAGTTTTGTAAAACAGGAGTAAAAGTGTATATTATTTTTCTGGGTGCTCCCGGAGCCGGCAAAGGAACGCAGGCAGCTACAGTAGCTAAGGAGCTTAAACTGGCTCATATTGCTACTGGCGACCTCTACCGACAGGCAGTGGCTCAGGGAACCAAGCTAGGTAAAATAGCTAAGGGTTACATGGACAGAGGAGAACTTGGACCTGACGAGTTAACCATAAAGATGGTAATAGAACGAATGTCATATCCAGACTGCGAAGCCGGGGTAGTCTTTGATGGCTTCCCCAGGACACTTAAACAGGCAAAGGCTCTAGATGAAGCCCTGGATAAACAGGATAAGGTTCTAGATAAAGTAGTATATATTAAGGTCTCTGAGGAAGAGCTTTTAAGACGTTTAAGCGGGCGCTGGGTTTGCCGTCAATGCCAGACACCATACCATATTGACGATTCACCAACAAAGGTCAAAGGTACGTGTGACCGGTGTGGAGGCGAGTTATATCAGCGAGATGATGATAACCCGGAGACAATCAAACAGCGGTTGAGGGTCTATCTTACCGAGACGGCTCCCCTGATTGACCATTATGCTCAATCAGGCAAACTGATTGAGATAGAAGGCGAGGGAGAAATAAAAGAGATAAGCCAACGGATAATGCTGGCCATCCGTGATGGCTCGGCTGCTAACTGATATGATTGGGAATTAGATGGGTATAATTATAAAATCTGCTGAGGAACTTGCTATTATGCGGCAAGCTGGTAAAATTGTGGGAAGTGTACTGGAAATCTTGAGTCATCAAGTGAAGCCAGGGATGACAACTATGGAATTAGATATTATTGCCGCCAGAGAGGTAGCAAAGCTAGGAGCCAAGCCCTCGTTTAAGGGATACCATGGATTTCCGGCAACTCTCTGTGTATCAGTAAATGACGAGATAGTACACGGAATCCCAGGGAAACGTGCGTTGCGCGAGGGTGACATTGTATCCCTTGACTTCGGCGCGATTTTTGATGGTTTCCAAGGTGATGCCGCGGTGACAGTGGGTGTTGGTAAAATAGCCCCAGAGGCTAAGCGGCTTATGGAAATTACCAAGGGTTCTTTAGAAGCTGGTATCGCCGCTGCTCGCCCCGGGGCAACATTGGGAGATATTTCAGCCACCATTCAAGATTATGCTGAATCAAGAGGCTATTCGGTGGTACGTGAGTATACCGGACATGGTATCGGACGGGAAATGCACGAAGACCCTCAAATACCAAATTTTGGCTTGCCCGGGACAGGCCCGGTGTTAAAGAAGGGCATGACCCTCGCATTGGAACCGATGGTTAATACCGGCGACTGGCGCACCCGCGTTGGTGATGATCACTGGACAGTGTTAACCGCTGATGGGAGCCTTTCGGCTCATTTTGAACATACTATTGCTATTACGGATAACAAACCAGAAGTACTCACTATGGTGTAAAATATATGAGCAAGAAACAAAGCATAGAGGTTGAGGGAATAGTGGTAGAACCGCTACCCAATGCTATGTTTCGTGTCGAATTGCCTAACGGGCACAAGGTACTGGCTCATATTTCAGGTAAGATAAGGGTGCATTATATTAAAATCGTACCCGGCGATAAGGTATTAGTCGAACTTTCCCCTTACGACCTGAGTCGGGGCCGTATTACCTATCGGCTTAAGTAATACGGTTAAGTAGAAGTAGTTGGAGAATATTGCTATGAAAGTAAGAGCTTCAGTGAAAGTTAGATGTGAAAAATGCAAGGTAATAAAAAGACGAGGGGTAGTTAGAATCATTTGTTCTAACCCAAAGCACAAACAAAGGCAAGGCTAATTTGCACCGGTAAGGAGAGGACATATGGCACGTATAGCCGGAGTGGATATACCCAGAAATAAACATATTGGTATCTCACTTCAATATATTTATGGTATTGGTTCTACTATAAGCCAGAAAATTTTGTCTCAGACTGGTATCAATCCTGATATTAAGGTGAGCGACCTTACTGAAGATGAGGTTAATCGCCTTCGCGAGCTTATTGACCGGGAGTATAGGACTGAGGGTGAACTTAGAAAAGAGGTTAACCTTAACATCAAGCGTCTCATTGAGATTGGTAGCTACCGGGGTATCAGGCATCGTCATAGCTTACCACTTAGAGGGCAGCGAACCCGAACCAATGCCCGCACCAAGCGTGGTCCTCGTAAAACCGTAGCCGGTAGAGGGCAGAGACGTGGTGCGACGAAGAAGTAATTAGGCTCATATCTAAACAGGAGGTAAAATGGCACAGAAAAAGCGAGGTAGACGAAAACGAGGAGAACGTAAGTCCATCCCTGCCGGGAAAGCCTACATTCAATCTACCTTTAATAATACTATCATTACCCTTACCGACCCTACGGGGAATGTTATCGCTTGGGGAAGCTCAGGCACCGCTGGCTTTAAAGGCTCTCGTAAAGGTACTCCCTATGCAGCTCAGTTAGCTGCCCGTGACGCCGCCCGAAAAGCTATGGAGAACGGTCTGAAGCAAATAGAAGTTTTTGTTAAGGGTCCTGGCAGTGGACGTGAGGCAGCTATCCGCTCTCTGCAAAGTTCGGGGCTTTATATCACCAGCATCAGGGATGTAACCCCTATCCCACATAATGGCTGTCGCCCACCGAAAAGAAGGCGGATATAGGAGGCTAAAGAATGGCAAGGTATACAGCAGCAGTTTGCCGATTATGTCGCCGCAGTGGCGAGAAGCTGATGCTTAAAGGCAGCAAGTGTATCACTAAGTGTACGCTGGATAAGCGCTCCAAGCCTCCGGGGCAGCAAACAACCCGCCGTCGCCAACGGCTTTCCGAACGCGGTTTGCAACTTCGGGAGAAGCAAAAAGCCCGTTATAGCTATGGGATCATGGAGCAGCAATTCCGGCAGCTTTTTGCTGAATCCGAGCAGCAATCAGGTATTACCGGGGAAAACCTGTTGGTACTGCTGGAAAGAAGATTGGATAACACGGTGTACCGTTTGGGATTTGCTGACTCCCGCTCTCAGGCTCGTCAGATAGTTAGTCACGGACACATTTTACTCAACGGACGCAAGACCGATATACCATCCTGTTTAGTCAAAGAAGGCGATACCATTGGTTGGCGTTCGGCAAGTACCAAAACTGAGTATTATGAGCTACTGCAAAAAAGCATTGAAAGCAAGTTAGTGCCAAGCTGGCTGAGTTTAGACAAACCGAATATGGTTGGTCAAGTTTTATCGTTGCCCACGCCTGATGAGGCAGAAGCAAAATTTGATAACAAAGCTATAGTCGAATATTATTCGCGATAAGTTAATTGATAAGGAGGAGGCACATTGTCTCGTCTATCCATACCGATAATTAAGTGTATTGAATCTACCGATACGTTTGGACGTTTTGTTGCCGAGCCACTGGAAAAAGGCTTCGGGACCACTCTAGGCAACAGCCTACGGCGCGTGCTATTAGGTTACCTTCCCGGAGCAGCTGTAACCTGGGTTAAGATTGAAGGAGTTCAGCACGAATTCTCTACTCTTCCTTATGTAAAGGAGGACACGATCGAGTTTCTACTTAATGTGAAAGCGTTAAGATTAAAACCCCTTTCGGATCAACCAGGCAAGTTAACACTGGAGATGGAGAGAGAAGGGCAAGTTTGCGCTGCTGACATCAAGCCTTCAACCGACTTTGAAATTGTTAACCCTGAGCTTCATTTGATCACCTTAGATTCACCGGAAGCCAAACTTTATGTAGAGTTTAACGTGGAGCTGGGTGAAGGCTACCGGCAAGCTGAGTCCAGCGATAATATGCCAGTAGGAGCTATCCCAGTAGACGCTATTTTTAGCCCAGTACGTAAGGTGAACATTACCGTTGAGCCAACACATGTTGGCCAAGAGGCTAACCGGGAAAAACTGTGCCTGGAGATATGGACAAATGGAGTGATATCACCGGTAGATGCTATTAGTGCCAGCGCAGAGATTTTGGTAAATCAGTTCACTCCGTTTGTCGAGTATGTCATGGTTTCCCAAAAAGAAGAGGAGAAACAGCTTATTCGGCTATCAATCCCTGATGAAAAATATAATATGCCCGTAGAGCAGCTTGACTTATCGGTACGTACCCTTAACTCTTTAAGGCGCGGTGGTATTACTACAGTGGGAGAACTCATCACTAAAGGGGAGAAGGAGTTACTTTCGCTACGTAATTTTGGGGAAAAGTCTAAGAGAGAGCTAGAGGAACGTCTCGAGGTATTAGGGCTACCTCTGTCTCACAATATCGAAGAGGAGAAAGAGCATGAGGCATAAAGTAGCCGGTAGAACATTAAGCAGACCTACCAGTCATCGCATAGCATTGTATCGCAACCTGGTAACTGACTTGCTGCGCTATGAAAAGATCACCACTACTGAAGCCAAAGCCAAGGAGATACGCGGTTTTACAGAGAAGATGATCACTCTGGGGAAAAAGGGTGGACTTCATACTCTACGCCAGGCATTATCATTTATCCTGGATAAAAAAGTGGTCTCCAAGGTATTTACCGAGCTTGCCCCACGATATGCCGAGCGCTCCGGCGGATATACCCGTATCACCAAATTAGGGCCCAGGCTAGGTGATGGGGCAGCTATGGTCCAGATTGAGTTGGTGAAGAAGTAGCACCCACCAGATATTGAGGAAGGTCCTTACTTGGTAATAGCTACCAAGATAGTATTAGTTATGGAATATAACGGCACACATTATCATGGCTTTCAATTACAAGCTAACCTACCCACCATCCAGAGAGAGCTTGAGAAAGCCATATGGGAACTTACTGGAGAGAGACGTCGGGTTATGACGGCTAGCCGAACTGATAGCGGCGTTCATGCTAAAGGGCAAGTGGTTAGCTTCAGAACCGAATCGTCTTTACCAACGCAGACTTTCGTAGACGGACTAAATTATTATTTACCCAGGGACATTGCAATTAAGGCAGCTTACAAAGTGGATAATTCTTTCAACGTCAGGCAGAAAGCTCTTAGCCGTGAATATAGCTACCACATATTGAATAGTCCCACCAGATCTCCTCTCCAGGAAGCTTTTTCCTACCTGGTTCCGGGCCATCTGGATACTGACGCTATGAATCAGGCATGTCAGACTCTTATTGATGAGCATGATTTTGCCTCATTTGCTACCTGCTTGGGAAAGGAAAAGAGAAACACGAAACGACATGTCTATAGTGCACAAGTAGAAAAAAGCGAGGAACTAACTATGTTCACTATAGTGGCCAATTCCTTCTTACCACACCAGGTGCGTAATACTGTTGGTGCTCTTATTAAAGTCGGCCGGAACAAACTAACGCCTGATGAATTTAGTCATTTACTTGAGGCTAAACAACCTGGGCTGGCTGGCCCGACAGCCCCCGCCTGCGGGCTGTATCTAATGCAGGTAAACTATCCACACTCTTGGGAGAATTATAATGAAAACCTATAGCGCCAAGGCATCTGATATTAAGCGAAAATGGCACCTTATTGATGCATCTGATAAAGTTCTAGGCAAACTTGCTACTGAAGTGGCTACCCTGCTGCTGGGTAAACATAAGCCAATGTACAGCCCGAATCTGGACACCGGCGACTTCGTGGTAGTAATTAACGCAACTAAGATTCGAGTTACCGGCGATAAAATGAAGCAGAAGTTTTATTACCGGCATTCCGGTTACCCGGGAGGACTGAAGAGCGTCAGCCTGGAAAAGATGATGCAGACCCATCCTACACGAGTGATTGAGTACGCCGTTAAGGGAATGTTGCCCCACAATCGATTAGGTGCTAAAATGTTTAAGAAGCTCAAGGTTTATGCTGGTGAAACTCACCCCCACCCTATATCCAAAAAGTCCGGATTAACCGAACCAGCTACTAAAGAGATTTAAAAAGGAAAACAGGCTTAAATGGAAAAGGAAACTTATTTTCATGGGACAGGACGACGAAAAGAAGCAACGGCACAAGTAAAGCTGCTGCCAGGCGATGGGGCTATCATTATCAATGGTATCCCTTATGAAGAACGGCATCCCCGTCTTGAGCACCGTCGGGTTATAATACAACCTCTTTTAATTACTGAGAATACCAGTAAGTTTAATGTTGTTGTCAAGGTAAACGGAGGGGGCGTATCAGGACAAAGCGGTGCCATCTCACATGGTATTGCTCGAGCACTGGTCCAGTCTGATGAAAAGTTAAGGCCACTACTTCGGCAACACGGACTGCTCACACGAGATGCCCGGGCTAAAGAGAGGAAAAAACCCGGACTTAAGCGTGCCCGTAAAGCGCCACAGTACACGAAGCGGTAAAAACTTGGTTCGATAAGCCTTTTAATATCGTATCCGTTAGGTACTGTAATCTTCTTAATTACTCTATAGCATCTGTAATTGCTACTGAGTGTTGATGTCATATATGGCAAAGACCAAGAGGATGAATTTTCCGTACCGCTTGATGCTTGCTACTATTCTATGGACTTAAACTAACCTGAGGAGTGAGGGAACACCCTTCGAGGCTTCTTCTATTTTCTTTAGTTTGCTCTCGACTTCTTCCTGTTTTCTTTTAATATCCTTAAGATAATCGGATGATTCATAATAGTAATTCCGCACTTTTTCAACGTCGCTGAGCTGGGAAAACACCACAGTTATATCTAGTGTACTTTTACCCCTCGGATAGTCACCATTTCGTATCACTGCATTCGGAGCTAGCTCATTCAAGTAATCCCCTAATTCCTTAACCAGATCCATGTTCATTTCCCTAGGCGGAGCTGATAGTAGATATAACGCTCTACCTGCATCCCCAGGGTCACACCTGAGCGAAAGCTCACTTATAGCCTCATCCATCGCCTGGATCCCTTTATGAGTTTCAGTACTCTTCTTCATAAAATTACGTGTCTGTTCGAAGGGAAACCTGATCATCGGTAGCGAAGATTTGCCATAACCTATTACTGTCCACCCCGACAGGCTCTGCATTATATCTCCAGCGTCAAGCACTTTTGCCCCAATATGTTTAACCTTTTTCTCCTCACCGGCACAAAGCAGGTTATAAAACGGCTCAGCAATGAGGGCATTAATTTGATCCAGGTTGTTTCTAAGTGAAGAGTCTTTTCTTATGTACCTCTGGTTATCCACCAGAAACACGGCATCAGCCACAGAATAGATAGATTTAAGACAAGTGGCTGTGTTATGAATAGTTCTTACCTCAGTTTTCTCTTCGTGCTCAAAGGGAAGGGCAACGAGAGCGTACAACGGTTTATCCCCGTAACGTGCTTTCATGTGCTGCGCCACTATCGAAATCGAACCTGAACCAGTACCTCCAGCAGCGCCGGCAACCAGCAAGAAGGCATCTGTCTCATAGAATCGCTTAGCTGACCTTATGGCATCTACAACCTTGTCAGCATCCTCTCTGGCCACCTCGGCGCCGAGCTCATTTATTTTCCCCACGCCATGGCCGCTGGTTCTGCGACCTCCGATGAGAATTCTATGCTGGTAATCAGACTTTATGTAGGATAACCCACTTAAGTCAGCTACGTCAGTATTTATAGCGAAAGTACCGGCAACTATCTCGATTCCACGATGAATACGTGCCCGGGCATTCAGCCGAGCAAACTCATCAGCAATCTTACCACCGCACTGTCCCAATCCGATAACTACAAGTTTCATTTTTCTACCTCCTAATTTAGCTTGTCTTAATCCAAACCGACAATCATCCTCTCAACCTTGGTGATGTCAAGAGCATTAATATTACCGTCTTGATTAGCATCAGAGCCAGAAGTTTCCGTATCCAGTCCGGTTATAATCCTCTCTACCTTGGTGATATCTACAGCATTGATAACACCATCGCCAGTAGCATCACCGGGAGTTACTGATTGTACCGTAAAGCCATCACTGGCGTAGTCTGCCTCAGCAGTAGTATTGCTAACGGCATCAGTAGCCCTGACATACACCGTATACTCACCATCAGCAAGAGCAGCAGTGGTAAAGGTATAACCTTCACTTAAGCTGTCAAAGG
>CAZNEL010000041.1:0-15513 GCA_964572285.1 uncultured Dehalococcoidales bacterium
TGAACTACACCAGGACAGGAAAACCAAAAGGAGGTAGCTGAAGATGACTACAGAGAGAAGATGGCTCAGCCGTATGTATAGCCGTATTATAGCCATTCTAGCAATACTTGTAGCTATTGCAGCAATTTTCATTCCTGAGGCAAGATGGGCGATGCTTTCATTAGCACTAGGTACCTTGGCGCTTGCTATTGCATGGGACAGCTACAGGATAGCCAAATACACAGATGATAAGTTGCAAGAAATAAATCAAAATATTAAGCGCCTGGAGGAACTACAGAATGAAATCAAAACGGAGCAAGAAAAGCGAACAAGTGCTAGCGCACCAGTGGTTGCCTCGATGACAGCGCTTTCACAATTGGTGGAATTCTTTGGGAAGAAAAAGGGGGATGAGTGAAAATAAAGCTGGCTCCCGAGGTAGGACTCGAACCTACGACCAATCGGTTAACAGCCGACCGCTCTACCACTGAGCTACTCGGGATTATTAGTGAACTTGCCTAATCATTATCACCTTTTAGGGCGTAGAAGTCAAGCTTATTAGCCTTGAGTGGACAGAATTCCGGTCAAAGATTATAATCTGAAGTAGTTATGAATTCTCGGTCTGAACTCCATACCCTTCTCCGTAGAAATGAGATAGAAACCGCAGTTAAAAGACTGGCGGCTGAGATTAGCAAAGATTATCAAGGTAAATCTCCACTGCTGATAGGTATCCTTAAAGGTTCCTTTATGTTTATGGCTGACCTGGTACGCCTGCTTGATTTTCCGTTGGAGGTAGAGTTTATTCGCTTGTCCAGTTATGGCCGGGAAAAGCAGAGTTCGGGAAGAATTAAGATAGTGCAGGGCCTTTGCTCTGAAATTAGGGGCAGGGATGTATTGGTAATTGAGGACATCGTCGATACCGGTCTTACTACTTCTTTCCTGCTGAATTACCTGCGGAAGAAAAAACCCGCCTCATTAAAACTTTGCTCCTTGACTGACAAGCCTTCCCGGCGAGAAGTTCCGGTTGCTATTGATTATCTGGGCTTCACTGTTCCGAATAAGTTCATCGTCGGTTATGGCATAGATTGGGATGAAAGATTTCGTAACCTTCCCGAGATACACGTTTTGGAGGACAAGTGTTGACTAAAGTGGCTCGCTTAATCTCAGTAGCTAAGGGGAAGATACCAGCAGACCTGCTTCTGGCTAATGCTAAGGTGGTAAACGTCTTTACCGGTGAGATTGAGTCAGGAAATGTGGCCATTTATGGTGATAAGATTGCTGGAATAGGGAATTATCGTCAGGCTAAGCAGGTAGTGGATTTAGGTGGCAAATATTTAGCTCCTGGCCTTATCAACGGGCATATTCACCCGGAAAGCTCAATGCTTGATATTACTCAATATGCCCGGGCCGTGGTGCCACGGGGCACATTAGCAATAGTTACTGACCTTCACGAAATAGCTAACGTCTCTGGTCTAGAGGGTATAAGGTATGTATTGAATTGTGTCCGCCGTTTACCGCTGGAGCTTTTCCTGATGGCGCCTTCCTGTGTGCCAGCCACCCATCTGGAAACAGCAGGGGCCCGCCTCGATCCCGAGGATATTCGCCAGATCCTCAGATGGAAAGGCGTTATTGGGCTGGGAGAGGTAATGAATTTCCCTGGCGTCCTTGGTGGTGATACCAATGTGTTGAGCAAAATTAACTTGGCCAAAGGTAAAATTGTTGATGGGCATGCCCCTAGCATTAGCGGCAAAGACCTTAGTGCCTATATTGCCGCTGGTATTTATTCTGACCACGAGTCAGTCTCCCTGGATGAAGCTAGAGAAAAACTCAGGCAGGGCATGTGGGTCATGATTAGAGAGGGCTCTTCGGAAAAGAATCTAGATGCCTTACTGCCTTTAGTTACCGACAAAACATATAAAAGATGCCTGTTTGTAGTTGACGACCGCAGTTGTGCCGACCTGCTCCGTGACGGAGATATTGATGCCGTGGTACGCAAGGCAATTCATAAAGGCCTTGACCCGGTGCGAGCTATTCAGATGGCTACCATTAATACCGCCGAATACTTCAAGCTTGACAGGCTGGGAGCAATAGCGCCCGGCTATTTGGCTAACTTAGTCGTGTTTGATGCTTTGTCTCATCTACAAGCAGAGATGGTCTTTTATCAAGGTCGTCTGGTAGCTAAAGGAGGAAAGCCGCTATTCCCAATATACCAATACGGTGATAAAAAACTAACCAACACCGTGAATATAAAACCCTTTCCTAAAGATGCATTGCAGTTGTTAGCTTCAGGTGAAACTGAGCCGGTTATTGAGATTGTACCCGGCCAGATAATTACTAAAAAAAGGCTGGAGAAAGCCAAGGTTTCCGGAGAAGTTGTTGTGCCTGATATCGGCCGGGATATTCTGAAACTGGTGGTAGTAGAGAGACACCACTCTACCGGTAACATTGGCCTGGGCCTGGTTATGGGGTTCGGCTTGAAGAAAGGAGCTATCGCCTCGTCTATCGCCCACGACTCTCATAACATCGTGGCGGTTGGTACCAGTGATGAGGACATACTTTGCGCCATTAAAGAAATTGAGCGGCTCCAGGGCGGTCTGGTAGTAATTGCTGAGGGCAAGGTATTATCCAGTCTGGCGTTACCTATTGCCGGGCTGTTATCTGATGAACCACTGGAGGTAGTGGTGGCTCAATTGGAAAAGCTGGAACAGTTAGCCGGGGATTTAGGAGCAACCCTAGCTGCCCCCTTTGCTACCCTCTCTTTTTTGGCCCTACCGGTAATTCCCGAACTCAGATTAACCGATCTGGGGCTGGTAGATGTAAATGCATTCAAGCTGGTCAAATGAAATGTTTTGTATCTACAGCGAACAAGAGTTAAAATAATCAGTGGGGAGAATAATGGCTACACATTTTGCTAGAGAGCAAGCTATGTTTGAGAGTCGACAGGACGCAGGGAGACAGCTAGCCTCGAAGCTAGGCGGGTACAAGGACCGGTCCGTGGTAGTGCTCGCTATCCCGAACGGGGGTGTACCGGTGGCTTCGGAAGTGGCCAGTGCAATCAATGCTGACATTGACCTGATTATTTGCCGTAAAGTCCCCATATTGCTTAACCCTGAGGGGAGTTTAGGGGCAGCCGCTGACGATGGAACAGTTATTCTTAATGAAGAAGCTGTAAAAAAAATTAACTTCAGTCGGCAAAGGCTGGAGGACGAAATTAACAAGGTAAGGTTTGAGATTAAACAGCGGAGCCTGCTTTACCGGGGAGACCAGCCGATCGTTAGAGTCAGCGGTAAAACGGTAATAGTCATAGACGATGGACTAGCTTCCGGCTTTACCATGACAGCAGCAGTAGAATCGATGCGCCATCGCCGCCCCAAGGAAATAGTGGTCGCAGTGCCGGTAGCATCGGCACTGGCGGTGAAACAGGTAGAAAAGTTCGCTGACAAAGTGATCACTTGCTTTACGGGGTTTATGCCCAAATTCTACGTCTCCGATTTCTATAGTTACTGGTATGACCTTAGTGATGATGAGGTAATCCGCTACCTCAAGCAATGGCGAATGCGGCAGTTTCGCCGGGTATAGGCTACAACAATGAGTAATGGTAATTCCTAAAGGTTAGGTGGATGAGGGTAAGCTTTGGAAAACTGGTTAGACAATATCATAACGAATCAGGCACTGGTAATACCGGTTAGTGCCTGGACGATATCACAATTAATAAAGGTATTCGTCACTCTCACTCGGAAAAAACGTTTTGACTGGTGGTTTTTATTCAGGAGTGGCGGTATGCCCAGTGCACACACAGCACTGGTTTGTTCGCTAGCCACAGCGGTCGCTATGATACAGGGTTTTAACTCCGTAACCTTTGCTATTGCTGTTATATTAGCCATGATAGTTATGTATGACGCTGCTGGTGTACGGCAAGCAGTAGGCCGGCAAGCAAGAATCATTAACCGTATAGTGAAAGAGCTTCGTGAGAAACGCCCAAAAGGTGAGGTGGAACGAGACCTGCGAGAGTTCATCGGGCATACTCAGTTCCAGGTTATTGCCGGAGCCATATTAGGCATTATTGTCACCTGGGTCTGGATTACCGTAAGCACCCTGTAAATCTGATTAGGTTATGAGTCTGCTAATTACGCCTTCTCCAAGATACCACACACCCCCATACCACCACCACCGCATATGGCTTCCAGCCCATACCTGATATTGCGTCTTTGCATCTCATGAAGCAGCGTAGTCAGAATTCTGGCTCCGGTAGCGCCCAGGGGATGACCAATAGAAACGCAGGAGCCATTGACGTTAACCTTATCGTAATCTTTTTCGGTTATACCTAATTCTCTAAAATTTGCCAATGCTTGAGCGGCAAAGGCTTCGTGTAATTCAATGAGGTCAATCTGGTCAAGAGTGAGTTCAGCTTTCTTTAATGCCATATCAACTGCCGTCGATGCTGACTTCCAGGTATAGCGTGGGTCAGCACCACTGAAAGCGAAATTCCTGATATAAGCCATTGGTTTTATATTTAACTCCCTGGCTTTCTCTTCTGACATTATTAGGCAAACCGCTGCCCCATCATTTTCGCCTGAGGAATTACCCGCGGTACAAACACCACCCAGCACTGGCCTCAATTTACCCAGAGCCTCTAAGCTAGTATCAGCACGAGGACGCTCATCCTCGCTGAACAACAGTGGCTCACCTTTACGTTGAGGCACTGACACAGGGACGATTTCCTCCTTGAATTTGCCCGATTCGATAGCAGCACAGGCTCTTTGATTACTTAATAGAGCCCATTTGTCCACTTCCTCTCTGGTGATGTCATATTCCTTGGCGGCTGTTTCTGCCCAGGTCATCATGGTAGGCAGCAGGCCAAATCTCTCCTCCGGTTGAGACATGACCCTGGCTCGTAGTATCCTGTCGTACATTGGCATTCCCCAGGTTGAGAGGCTGCCATGCCCCTTCGGCATATCGCTAACTCCTCCCACACCCCATCTAACATCGCCTTTGATATAAAATTCAGCGGTGCTCATACTCTCTACCCCCCCAGCCACCACTATGTCAGCGTTTCCGCTCTGAATCATCATCGCTGCCATGCAGACGGCATCAAAACCACTGGGGCACCGACGGTCAAGAGTCAGTGCTGGTATTTCCACTGGCCAGCCCGCCTTGAGCAGTGACATGCGGGCAATGTTTACATATTCGCCGCTGTGGTAATTCTGCCCCATAATCACCATATTTACTAAGCCAGAATCCAGTTTGGCTCTCTTTACTACCTCGTTGAGGACTAAGGCGCCTAAATCATATGCTGGCACAGTTCGCAAGGAACCACCAAAGTTACCTACTGGCGTTCGTACGGCACTAACTATCACTACTTCGTTCACGTTTCCTCCCCTGTTCTTCTTGGTGAGATTAACTATCTTTGCTAGCTTTACCAGAATTACTTTCCTTTGAACTCCGGTTTTCTCTTTTCCAGGAAGGCAGTTACCCCTTCTATGTGGTCTTCAGTAGCAAAACAAAGAGCAAAATTGGCTTTTTCGTAGTCGAGACCAGCGGCAAGGTCAGTATACAGGCCTCTATTTATCACCTTTTTAACCAGCTTGATAATGAGAGGGCTTTTACTGGCTATGGTCTCAGCCAGCTGTTCGGCTTCCTCCTCCAGCCTCTCTGGTGGCACCACCTTATCAACCAAGCCAATTTTCTCTGCTTCCACAGCATCTATTATCTTTCCGGTGTATATCAGCTCCTTAGCTTTGCCCCAGCCTATTAACCTAGGCAATCTCTGTGTACCACCCGCACCCGGGAAAATGCCGAGGTTTATCTCTGGCTGTCCGAACTTAGCATTTTCCGAGGCTATCCTTATGTCGCAACACATGGCCAATTCCACACCACCGCCGAGGCAGAACCCTTTTATCATAGCAATTGTGGGAACACTGAGGCTCTCTATATCGGTAAAAAGCTGCTGTGCCACGGTAGAGGCGTATTCTTCAATCGTTATCGGGGTAGCATCTTTGAAAGCGGTTATATCAGCACCACTGATAAAGGCTTTCTCTCCCGCCCCGGTAATGATAACCACCCTGACACTGCTATCCTTTTTGATTTCCTCGATAGCATTCCGAAGCTCTTGTCTTGTTGCCGTATTCAAAGCATTTCTTACTTCCGGTCGATTGATGGTGATTTTGGCTATTCCTTTGTTCTTGCCGCTAGTATAGATGATATTCTTATATTCCATATTTCTCCTCGTTATTTCCCCAGCCCGAAATAGGTGTAGTATCCCCCCTTACTGTTTGGTTTCTTGCCCAAATAGCCGGCACTGACGAGTTGCTTTAGTAACTGGGGAGGTTGCCACAATAAATCGTGGGTAGCCTCATATAACGCGTTTATATTATTCAGGCGAGCATCAAGTCCAACCAGATCACAGGTTTCAAAGGGCCCCATCCTGTGGCCATAGCCTAGTTTCATTGCTTTGTCAATATCTTCGGCTGATGCCACACCTTCCTCTAACATTCGGCTAGCTTCAAGGAAAAGAGCTACGCCAAGTCTGCTACTGGCAAAACCCGGCGAGTCCTTTACAATGATTGGCTCTCTTCCTAAGCTCAATACTAGTTTTCTGGTAAGCGCTGTAGTCTTGCCTGTAGTTAGTAGGCCCTTCACTATTTCCACCATACCCGTTAATGGGACAGGATTGAAAAAATGCATGCCGATAAACCGCTCGGGCCTCCCTGTTGCGGAGGCTAACTCGGTAATGCTAAGGGTTGATGTATTGGTAGCAAATATAGTCTCTGCTCTGCATACCTTGTCAAGTTGCCTAAAAAGCTCTTTTTTGGTGTCTAGCCTCTCTGAAATAGCTTCAATGAGAAAATCTGCGTGTCTAGCTAATGCTTCAATATCTGTCGTTCCGGTAATCTTGGATAGAGTCCCCTCAACCCGATGCTGGTCAATCTTTCCTTTTTCGGCCAGTTTTTGCAGGCTTTCCTTCACCCGGTCAATGGCTATATCAAGCAAGTCTTGGCTAACATCTCCCAGTAGAACCCTGTAACCTTGTTGAGCCATTATTTGGGCTATCCCATGCCCCATCGTACCCGCTCCGAAGATGCTGATAGTTTTTATGGCTTCAACTTCCATTTCTTACTCCCATGTGTTTATAGTAAAATCATAACCTAAATATCGTATTGACTGCCAGAAGAATCCGTTCCAGCCTGAACTGATGAATGAACTCCCAGTCATGGGAGTAAACCACTTTTCTGCTGGGAGATATAGTTTACACTACATTACTATGCAGGGAGGAGCTTTAGTAATATGGTACCACTGAGTAAAAAACAAGTACTCAGCAGAGCTGGTGCTCACCAACTCACACCACCTTACACCAAACTATATATACAGGCAAACTAACACAACTAACTTGCCCAAACCATTTGGTGTTTTGGGAGACACAACACCTGATACTACCCCGCTTCTTGCGAAAACACACGACTGACAACACAGAAGCGAGGTAGCTCCCGTCTATAAATGTTCGGCCTTACGCCGAGTTCTCGTATTTTTAATATCCGCTTTAGCTCTTTCCTATCCTAAACATCTTGGTGTAATGGATTGAATGTCATCCCCGGATATCGGTATCGCTCCCTCAATCTCTAGATTGTTGCCGTCAACCCAGACCTTGATACTGAGAGCCTCCAGAGCCAGCCGCTTATCCTCAAAGGTGAACTCGCCGAGGTTTTGCCTTACCACTTCACAGAACCGCTCTATAGACTCCATGTTAACCTCGGTCTCTCTTGCCTGCTCTAGCCTCGCCCCCAATTCAGCTCTGCGCTGTTTAAGCAAGTCTCGCTGCCCGTTAATTCTCTTGTTCTCAGCTTCAACCGTCTCCTCGGGGAAGCCCTTCAGTGCCCATTGGAGTAATTGCTGCTGCTCCTTATCAAGCGACTTAAACCGCCTATCGATCTCGAGCAATTCCCGCTCGACATAACTGGCCTCATTTGCCTCAGCCATCCTCGTTTTAAGCCCAGCTAGGACCATCTCAGGCTGGATTAATAACGTCTCAATTTGTTGCCAGACCAACTCCTCGAGGCGATTGGCATTCCACCTCCGGTTTCGACACTTTGTAAGCGACACCATTCGGTCTCCCCCCGGGCACTCATAGTAGGGGACGTAGTTAACATTTCCTCCTTTCTTTGGTTTTGTGCTCTTAGCCCGATATCGCCTGCTACAATGGCGGCAGAAGACATAGCTACTGAGAAGATACGGCCTTTTCGGGCTGCGCCGGGGCACCCTCCTGTTTTGCTCCAACTTGGCTTGGGCTAGGTCAAAGGTTTCCTGGCTGATAATGGCCGGCGTTGCCCCTGGTATCTCAACCCATTCCTCCACTGGTTTGCGTATAAGCCTTTTCCTCTTTGGCCTGGGGTTGGCAACCTGTGTTATTTTGGCCTCTGTGTAGCTGTACGTGAAGACGTAAGTCTTGCCGCAGTAGGCAGGGTTGGTTAGTATTTCATGCACCGTACTGTTCCTCCAGAACTGGCTCCTTCCCGGCGTGGAAATACCCAACGCCCGTAGCCGGTAGGTTATGGCGTTCACACCTATCCCCTCGTCGATGAGCCAGCGGAACATCTCCCTGACCCACCTGGACTCTTCCTCATTGATGTACCTTACGCCCTCATGGTCTCCTTTGCCCACAATGTAGGTATAGCCGTAAAGCTTACCGGTGCCCCCTATCGGTATTTTGCCCCGGCTGGCTCTCGTCCTAGCCCCCCTCATGGTTCGCTCCCTTATCTTCTCCGCCTCCAGTTTGGCGGCATAGCCTTTGATGTAAGTTATCAGCTTCCCCAAATCTGAGTTATCTACAGTCTCAGTGACCAGAATAAGCTCGACACCTGCCTTCTCTAGCTCCTCTAGCAGGATAATAAGGTGGACAGGGTCACGGGATAGACGGTCCAAGGTATAGTCAATAGCTGCGTCCACCTCTTTATCCCTCACCCACTGACGAAGCCTTGGTAGCTTGGGTCTATCCAGGGTTAATCCAGAGTAAGTTTCCAGAATAATGAACTCCTTGGGCACCTCATAGCCAAGCTCGTCAGCTTTCTTAAGGCAGGCTTCCAGCTGGCTCTGGAGTGATGTACCTTCCCTCTCCTGGTCTTCAGTTGATACCCGACAATAGATTGCTGCTCTCATACCTGCCTCCTTTCTTTTATACCCAGTTACCTTTAGCCTAATACCTAATAATTGAAAATTTTGTACCCTCAGGGTCTTGCATCATATTATTTTCCCCTAAGTAAGGAGCACTGCACCGATGAGGATTAGCTGAAGCGGTATCATGAGACCGGTGCGCTCCTCAATCCGTATCAAGCGTTCTTCTCCTTTAGCCCTAGCCGGATTTGGCCTTTTGCCGCGGTTAAAGCGGGGGATTAGATACATAGCGACAAAAGAGACAATGGCCCCAGCAAGGCAGATATAGCCCAGTATCTCTTTAACCATTACTCCTCCTGCCTTGTGCCCTCAGGGTGTCGCTTCATATTAATCCCCTAGGCAGTAGAACTTCTGGGTAACATCTATTACCCTCACAAGCCCTTTAGCGACGTAGCCTGCTGCTTTATCCCCTGAGTCAGGAGATTTGAGCAGCTTCTCACCTATGGTATCATAGAAGCCTCCTCCCACGGCCAGCAAAAGGCAAACGAGCCATGGTGTCCTCCCAGAATGACATGGTTTGCATTCATTGTCGTGATTTTCCATTTCGCTTACCTCCATTTAACAATTTCTTTCCTCCTTAGTTCTTTGTGCCCTCAGGGTGTCGCTTCATATTTATGTGGTTGGACCTCCAAGCTGGCTTATCGCCGTGACGACGTTATCAACAGCCTTGCATTTAACTCTTGTGTTCAGGAAACGCTCTACCCAATTTGATGCCTTAATGTCAAGCCACTTGTGAGGATATATTATCGGCTCACTGTGGAACCAAATTCCCGATACAATATGCCCTGGTTCAAGTGTCAAATGTTCCTCATCGATGTGAATCAATTTGCCGGTAACATTTCTGCCCTCAGGGTGTCGCTTCATGTTAGCCTCTCCTGCTCTTTTTAGCCTTGTTGCCTACATACTTGGAAATAAGACCTACAAGAATTGACTTACCCCCATACTTGTCTACAAGAGCCATAGGTTACCTCCTTGCTTTTAGGAATTGTGCTATGCCACAGCCAAGCACCAGTAAGCCAAGACCGATGTAGATTTGGTAGTAGTGAAAGTATAGGATAATCCAACCCACCCCGACTAGTTTTAACATGGCGAAATCAGAAACGAAAATTGCCCCCAAGACCATCTGTGCAATAGCTAACTTCATAGTTCACTCCTTTCTCCGTGTGCCCGGTCTTGTGCCCTCAGGGTGTCGCTTCATGTTTAATCCTCGTCTCTGTTTCAATAAGGAAGTCAGCGAAGCGGATTATCATGTTGAGTTGGAGGTCGTTAAGTTGATTCGCCTTATCCATCAGCTGCGCCAGCAGTTCACTGAGCTTCTCGCCAGGTCGCTCGCTCCGATAGCCGGCCAGAGTCAACAGGTAGTCTTCTAGAGCAAACCTCATGTTAGTTCCGTCACCGCCAAACCCCGCGGCCAGCTTCCTGATTGTCTCCGGCAACGGACGGCCACCCTTTATGACGTCGGCAATGGTAACATGACTTAAACCAGTCCTGGCAGCAGCCTGCCTTAGAGACAGATGCTCGCTCTGGCACCTATCCTTTAGCCACCGACTTAACTCCTTCATTCGTCACTCCTTGCTTAGAAGTCTGAGGCTGTGCTAGAATACAACAAAGGTGGTGAGGTTACTCAGCCTCTGGCCCCTTTGCTCAAGCCGCTGATTAAGCGGCTTGATTGCTTTTCTCCTTCTTTATCCTTTCAACTTCTGCCACCGGGATAAATATGGTATCTCCAAAACTAACGAAGACAATCTTACCAGACTGAATCCAGCGATATAGGGTGGTAAAATGAACACCTATTTCATTGGCGGCTTCGATTACAGGGACAACCTTCCCCTTTTGCAATATATCTGTGCCGATTTTAACCATGCTAAAAGTCTAGCAGAATACTGGTAGCCTGTCAAGCCCCTCTGGGGGAGATTTTTAAGGGGAATCTTTGAGGTCCCCAACTCACCAGGTCTTAAAATCGCCCCTTTTCTAACTGATAGGCTTGGGGCTGAAAAGAGACAAAAAGAGATCCTCATGCCTGACAGCTCGCTGGAGCTTCCAACTTTACCATAACTGACGCCACAGAATCGAAAATAAGGCGTTTTACCGGGGTGGTTAATGGTTTAAATAAGCTTTCGCTCTGTCAATGGTAGATAGTTTTGACTAAAGGGATTGACAAGTAACATATGTATGAAAAGTTACCAGAGGGTGGTTGACATTAGAGCAGGCACAGGAGCCTATTCCAGTGAAGCAGTCCCCTAGAAAGACCACCACACCACATACTCTGAAAGGACATGATTGTGTTCAATGTGCTATACTATTGTCATCAGA
The DNA here is from genome assembly GCA_964572285.1 of uncultured Dehalococcoidales bacterium. Lineage (GTDB taxonomy): Bacteria > Chloroflexota > Dehalococcoidia > Dehalococcoidales > JAUVZE01 > CAZNEL01. The sequence continues at coordinate 11,455 of CAZNEL010000041.1, forward strand.
GTGGTTCAGTCCTATCCATTCATGAATAGGTTGGAGGGCGTTTGGAAAAGAGCCTGCTTGAGGGAATTCAAGCCAGGGTTAAAGTGAAGGACTACCACTTCACACTTCACGCTGGGGACCGCATGACCGAAAGACATATTTCTGTCAGGGAGATTGAGGAAGCTGTCTTGAACGAGGACGCTGAGACGATCGAGGATTATCCCGATGGCCCTCGCAGCCCCAGTTGCCTCATCCTAGGTTTTACTAAAGGCGGGCGGGCACTACATATGCAATGCACCTACCCGCCCAGGGTAGCGGTTATCACAGCCTACGAGCCAAAATCCGATGAATGGGTTGAATGGAGGATAAGGAAGGGAGGCAAGCCATGAGAAGGTGTCCATTATGTAGCGGTGAGATGGAGGAGACGACGGTTACCCACCCTCAGGGGTATAAGGGAAGAATCATCATCCTGGAGAATGTGCCTGCTGAGGTATGTCGCCAGTGCGGTGAAGTGTTGCTTCACCCCGATGTCCTAGAGAGGGCACAGGAACTGGTATGGTCAGAGACTGCACCTAAGCGCACAGCCTCTGTACCAGTCTATGATCTAGCGGAAGTAGGCTAGGAACTACCCCAGGGCAGCATGCACTAAGATAACAGCCGTCCTCAAGGCATCTTCATATCGGGGTATGACAGACCAAACTCCAGTCGGTCAATCGCTTCAGCCTGCTCCCTATTCTCGATCCTGATATACCTCATGGTTGTGTTAAGGCTTTTATGACCGGCAAGGTCCTTTATAGTGAAGGGATCCACTCCTTTTTGATGCAGCCTGGTACAGAAGGTGTGCCTTAAGATATGGGGGCCATGCTTGCCCTTATTGATACCGGCCAACTTCAGGTATCTTCGTACTATTCCATAAGCATATCTACGTTCCAGATTGCCCCCATTGGTTCCCACAAAGAACCTGCCATTTTGAGCCTGTGGGCGGTTGGCTAGATACCTTGCCAGCGCGTTCACTGTCTCACCGTTTAGGTGGAGATACTGCTCTTTATTTCCTTTCCTGGTTATCTTTATCAGACCCCTCTCAAGGTTGACATTGACCAGCTTCAGATTTGTTAGCTCCGATACTCTTAGCCCGGTGTGAAGGAAGAGAATAGCTATTGCCATGTCCCGTTCACGAACTCGTGGCTTGCTTTCTTGAGCTATTGTCATCAAAAAGTGGATAGACTCCTCATCAGTGAGGTACTCTGGCTCCTTCTCTGGTATCCTGGGGTTCCTTATTGAAGCTGCCGGGTTGACTTCTAATTCTTCATTCTCTACCAGGTAGTTGAAGAATGACTTTATCGCCGCCAGTTTTCGCGCCCTGGTGACATTGGAGTTACCTCTAGCAGTAGCTACATAATCCAGATAGCCTCGAATGTCATCCTTGGTGACTTCTCCTACTTCAAATTTACCTCGCTGATGCAGGAAGGGAATTACCCCCTTTTCTAAATCAAGCCGATATGCTTCGATAGTGCCTTGAGAAAACCCCTTCTCAGTCTGAAGATACTGCAGAAATCTGTTTAACTTGCTTTTCATGTGCCCTCCTTTCAGGCACTAGCATAACAGCGAACTAAATAGTATTTTAGTTGGCAATAGACGCAAGGGGTTGTGAGCCTGATGGTAGGCGTAGGCAACCTTCTACGGCTTGCTAAATCATCCTTTCTCTTGTTATAATGTTCTTGGTCACAAAAGCTAGGGGCGAAAAGCCCCAGGCACACGGTGAAGGCATCAATATGATGCCCCCGAGTGGGTAAGTCGGTGCTGGCTTTTGTGACCAACAAAAAAAGGTGCCTTCCCCACGAGGGGGCTTTCCTTTTGTCTTCAAGCCCAGGGATAACCAATTTTGGGAATTCGATGAAAATTGGCCGAAAAGGTCTTGACAAAAATACTATTTAGTGCTATAAAATTATGTGAGATGGTAAATGCTATTGATAACATAGTAAATATCGGTGGATTTGGAGAGCGGCAGTTGTCGAATAACAAAAAAGAACTGGGTGATTTCCTTCGCTCGGAATGTAAGCAGCGGCGGCAATCCCTACGCGGTTTGTCGCTAAATTCCGGCCTCAGTGCGGCGACCGTTTACAATATGATCTACAGAAAATACCGGCCAACCGTATCTTCGCTAAATCACCTGGCAGATTATCTTGGTATCAAAAGACAATATCTGTGGCGGCTGGCCGGACTGCTTGAGGATATGGACTATGAAGCTGAGACTACCGCTAGCGACCCGCAACGGTCTGAGACAAGGGGTGACATGGACAAAGATGAACGGACACGGGTAACAATCGCTATCTTCCAGGAAACTAAGGGTGGCTTAGATTTTATTAGGCGCCCGGGGCAGAGTTACGACGGTGTGATTCAAGAGCTAATCGAGCTCTGGAAACGGCAATTGTGGGAAACTAAGCGTCCTTCGTCAGTAGAAGTAGGTCAAGGAGTTTGAGAAAAGAGGGACAAAATGAGGAAAGACCTGTGAGCGCAGGTCTTTCGGGGAGTGAAAGGAAGTAATGATATCATCTACTTGCTTCAATTCTAAAGCAATCCTGAAGATACGTCAAATAAAATGTGCTGAAAGGGCTCAGAGACCCAAAGTGAGGGTGTGCTCGTGAGCCCTTTGGCTTTATTAAGCTGGCAGGGGGTAGCGCTGTGGATATCCGGGCCACGCAGAGTTTTCATCGACCGTGCTCACTGGCCTGCCTCCTTGCAGTCCTACCCCTGCCGGGAAAGTGGTTGTAAGGAGATAGGACTGGGCTCTGTGGTTAGTAGAGCTTTAACTTTCAATTTTTGCTCGCTGGCTTTTCTGCTTTCGGTTCTATTCCCTTCAGTTCTGAGTTGAAAGGAGGTGATGCCATGGTTAAGCCCGCAAGGGGGAGCGTTGTTAAAACGCATGAAAAAGCCTAGGAGAACCTTGTCTCCATAAAAATTAAAAATGGGGATATTAGGTGTATACCTGTTTATGGAGACATAAGATAATTTAGTTAGAAGGAGTATATATAAGATGAAAAGAAAATTGAAAGGAGTGCTGGCTGTAAGCCTGACGCTGGTTATGGTTCTCAGCCTCATGGTCGCCTTCGTGCCAGTGGCCACGGCCGCTGACTACGCGGAGAACGACTGGGGCGGGTGGGGCCTGCCCTCCATTGATGCCGACACCGATGTCGGCACGATGGCAGTCGCCCCCGACGGCACCATCTTTGCCGCCGTCTTCGACGCGGACACCCGCACATGGCTGGTGCAGAAGTCAGAGGACGATGGCTATACCTGGGACGACACCGAGCTTGATGATGCCATCGATACGATAGTGGATATAGCCGTCTCGCCCAACTACGATAATGATGAGACTGTCTATGTCGGCTGCGCTGACGGCACTGTCTATCGCCTTGAAGAGGCTGGTGATGGTGACGTAACGGCACTAAAGACTATCACCGATAATGAAGGCATCGACGCCAGTGCACTCTTCAGCATGGATGTCTGGACCGATGACGACGACTACAACTGGATTCTGGTCGGCACCGATATAGATGTCTTTGTCCTCAAGGACAAGAGGTTTGAGGACTGGCGGGACCAGGAGCTTAATGAGGTTGCCTTTGAGGTTGCCTTCGCCCCTGACTTTGATGGCAGTGAGCTCATCTGGGCGGTAACTGTAGAGGATGGGGGCGACTTCCTGGTTACTTCAACCGTATCGCCGGGTCAGTGGGGACAGATGGTCGGCGAGGTTGACATTCCCGTCCTGGCCACACCATGGGCGGACATTGGCTTCCCCGATGACTACGACTCTGACCCCGATGACGGGCTCACCAACCTGTATGTCGGCGTGAGCTCTCCCGATGTCGGTGAGGTCTACCTGATAGAGGGGGTAGAAACACCTGACCCCTCAAACGCTATCGCCCTGTTTGCTGACGTGGCCGGAGAAGACCCGGTTAACATCATCAGCATTGCCGTATCCGGGGATTACGGCGACGAGGTAATCCTGGCCGGAGAACGGGATACTACCACTGTCTGGATAAGCGATGACGGCGGCTACGGCTGGGATACCGTTGATAAGAG
>CAZNEL010000042.1:0-5425 GCA_964572285.1 uncultured Dehalococcoidales bacterium
GCAGTATTCTCTTTGTCATGCCCATTATCTCATCATCTATGACTAGCTGCACCGGGTCTAGCGTATAGACATGTTCCAGTCCACCGGACCCACTGACGATATTGGCTCCAACGAGAGCGGGGAGAAGAGTATTAAAGGTACGCTCAATCATTGACTGTCCATCAGTAATGAAGGTATCCACGCCTTGTCCAAACAAGTTGGTAGGGATGCCATAGGTTTCCTTCATCAATTGTGCTTGAGTGGCTGCTATCATAGCATTCTCAACAGCCCCCATTAAACCAATGCCTGTAGACATATCCATAACCATTGATAATGGTCTATACACTACTGGTGCTCCGGGATTGGCTATTTGAGCAACGATGATTCCAGCTAATACCTCTGCGTGTGAAAGTATAGTAAATCCGGCGATAGTTACTGGGGCAGTGCCACCAGCAATTGCCATTGAATTCACTTCGACCGGAATACCATATTTACCAGCGGTGATTAGTATATCGGAAGCATATTCTAAAAGCTGTAAGGGGGAGGTGACAGAAGTAAGGACAGTAAATATGGGGCGCTTCTTTAACTCCTCTTTGCTGCCCACGATCACCAGTGCTAACTCAACCATCAGCTCTAAGTGTTCTCCGCTGTAAGGCTGGAGAAAGAAATGTTTCTCCGAATTTTTCAGTGCCATTGGCATCGTATGTATATCCCTTGTATCCGGCGGTACATCGCTAGGATTTGGGGCTCCATAGTAACTTATATTCTCCAGGCCATCAACTAATATGGCCCACTCTTTTACATCGCATAGCTGTGCGTGCCTGTACTTACCGGTCTCAAGGTCAATGTACCCTTCGCAACCAGCAGTAGTACGGTTATAGGTATTTCCTCCGGGTTCTAATACCAAGTCGTACTTGGGGTTGCGTGCTCCAAAAACAACCTTCTGAGGGGCCTTCTTCATTGCCTCGTCGACGAGATTAGGAGAGAAGCATACCATCATCGTTTCATGATTAACCTTGGCTCCGGCCTCTTCCAGCATTTTCCGCACCTTTTCACTCTCGATCTGTAATCCTCTGGTGTGAAGAATGCCCAGTGAAGCTGAATGCAGTTTTTGGACCTCCTGCTCCGACAGAATCTTGAATGTATCCAAATTAGCCCCCTTTTATTTTAGTTAGGATTTCCCATTTCAACTCGCGATTAGGCTTCATGATATCTTATCACTGTTGCCACTAATAGTATATTCATGGCAACTCGTTGTCAATCTCTACTACGGGGCCCTGCAATAACCTCCCCCACAAACGAGCCGTATACCGCTGCTCCTGGAATTCTCATCCATCAGCATTTGGCGAAACTCTCTACCTGGAAAGAGACGATACTTCCCTTATCTTTTTCACTTGACTGCCTGTGTGCCCGGGTTGCAATTAGCCGGGTGATAGATTTAACTTGGTTATCCGCTCCAGAATGGCAGCAAACAGATCTCTGGACACTGCCACCTCAGCTAACTGGAAAACGAACCGCCGGGCGCATGGCGCACAATCCGTCCCCCTATCTTGATCAGCTTCATTTGAAGACTGCATAATGACCAGTCGTTGATTTCCTTAAGAAGCTCATTACCCAATAAGAGGAGAGATAATCACTTATGTCCTTATCGAATGTTTCTCTTGTTAAGACTAAATGTGGTTATAAATACCCTTGATTTCTCACACGCTAGCTGCTTGTGTGAGTTCGACTTGAGCAATCAGGGCAGCTCCCAAAGCACCGGTAATCTGTGGTTCTTTTGGAACAGTGATCTTTACCTGACCGGCTTCTTCCAAGGCCTCTTTAACCCCGCTGTTTTTAGCTACCCCCCCAGTAAAAACCGTCTCATTATCAAAACCGATGCCTGAACCCATAACTATAATCCTGCTAGCTATGGCTTTGTGTATTCCGGCAATTAAGTCGTTCATGTGTTTTCCCTCTGCTCGGAGCGAGATAACCTCTGTTTCTGCAAACACAGTGCAGGTACTGCTTATACTGCAAGGGTTCTCGCTAGTTAATGATAACGGTCCCATTTCTTCAAGCGTTATACCTAAAACCTGCGCCATAACTTCAAGGAATCTACCAGTTCCAGCAGCACACTTATCGTTCATAATGAAGTCTACGACTTCACCCTTTTCATTAACCCTTGTAACCTTACTATCTTGAGCGCCAATATCAATAATGGTCCTCACTTGTGGTATTAGGAAGTATACCCCACTGGCGTGACAGATGATTTCGCTACTTGTTTTGTTAGCAAAGGAGACAGCATTACGCCCCCAACCTGTTGCAACCACATAATCTAAATTACTTAGAGAGAGCCCTGCTTTGTCTAGCGCCTCGTTAGTCACTTCTTCTGCAGCCTTTACGACATTATTGCTGATCCGCTTTACCGAGCAAGAAGTAATGTTGCTATCGCTCATAATAACGGCCTTAGCAGTCCCAGCGCCAACGTCAACTCCGGCGACTTGCATCATTTGTTATCTTTCCTTGATACCTTTGCAGTTTTTACGATTTGGGCAAACGTTTCTAATTTGGTTCTCGATTGCTTGGCATTATAATCTCTGGTATCGCAATAATCCCCTTCAAATATCAATACAGGGATATCCAGGTCTTGCTCTATTACTGCTTTAGCTTTTAAAAGCCAGGTGTTGTACTGGCGACATCCGATGTGATGAAACAGAATTACGCCATCTACATTATTCAGTTTGGCTAAATCTCTAGCCTGAGATAAATAGGCTAAGCCAGAATAGAGAGCGCCTCGGCGTCTCAATATTAAATCAGCCACTTGCTCCCAAACTGAGTTATATGAAATTGTAGTTTCCCGAGCAGGTGACGGTACTTGCGAAGTAACTGATATTGCCAACCCCAGTTCGTCGAAAATACTGAGTATAGACGGGTCGTAAGGTACCATTGCGGCCATGATTCTCGGTGCTCCTTTTTCTAATACCCCCACGCCATCTTCAACTCTTTTTGCTAACTCCTTGCATAGTAAATTAAGTGCGTTCGCCCCTTCTCGCAGAGCTCTGCCGCTACAAGCGGCGGGTATTTCAGTAACCATATTAAGGTCATTTATCCTCAGGGGTAACGGATTTGCTTTCATGAGTTCCCAGATACCAAGAGAAGCATTAAAAAGATTAGCTTCCTTTTCTGTTGCTTGCTGAAATTCCGATTCTGTGATCTCATGATTAAACAGATTCCCGAACTCCTCCATCGCATTCCTTATTTCAGTGGCAAGATACTGTACTCGCTGCGGGCTAATATCATCCGGCCATTCGGACCCACCACTGCCAAAAAGATGGTCCGCGTAAGCAACCGGAACCCCGTATACCTCGTGCAATAATTCATCTACTTTCGGAGACTGATCACACATAAGACAAGAAGGGACAATCAGGTCAGGTACAGGAATTATTCCCTTTGCGATTGCTCCCAATCTCATCTGTAAGTAGGAGCAAAAAGCCAGACCCGGAGCCAATCCATGTTTTTCTGCCGCTTCCAAGATTGAAGTAGCTTTAGTGAAAATACAGTTCATAGTGACACCTAAGATGACTTCGGGGATTACGCAGTAAATGTCGCTAGAAGCAGATGTCATAGCAGCCACCATTTGATAAGTAGGAGGGAAACTCGCATATACTATTTTCTTCCCCTCTTCCTTAGCCAGTACCATATCAATAAGTTCCTTTAACCATATACCCAGAGCCTTACGTATGCCCATAAGTTCAATATCAAAGAAAGTTGTGACCCTTTCTGCCGCCTGGCTTACATCTTCAGACCCGATATCTAGGATCTCAAACGCTTTTCGCACCCTTGAATCTTCCCGTTTAATTTCATCAGGTTCAAACCCGCATAATCCCAAGAACCCAGAATACATAATTCCTACCTCACATTTATGGTTTCAATGAATGTTTCGATTCGTGTCCAGATAGCTCCTGTCTCGCTAGCATCATAATTTGAAACGATCTTCAGCATAGGCAAGCCAAGTTTACTTGCTACTTCGTGGAAGAGATAACCTTCGATATCATACGTCTCACGATGCATTAATGAATACCATACAACCCCGTTAACTTTAAAATCCTTCGCTAGCTTCAGGAGGAAGTCAAATCTCTCTTTCGTAGATCCCCTAAAGAAAGCACCCGGAATCCTCTTAGTAAAGTAATTTGTAGCTAAAGCATACATGAGATCGCCATCCATATCCACCGTTTGCCAGTAGTCCGTCAGCCCTTCACAAAATTCCTCAATAACAACCGATGCTCCAGCTTCTTCCAGCAGGTCTATCACTTTATAGTCCCCTGCAGCTAGTGTAGATCCGGTCAATAACACCCTCGGCCTTTTCATGGCAGAAGCTGTCTTAACCTTTATTTCATCGCGAATCGACTCCAATGACTCTTTCAGGGTACTTCTATCAGTATAAAAGGAGCTGTGAATCAGCCGTACGAAATCTTTTCCTGTAATTGGTGGGCTTTCCAACTTTCGCATGAGGCTTATTTCTTTCAGAATGGCTCTTATGTTATTCGTTAACTCAATCTCTTTTCTTAGCCTCTCCATTGTAATTTCAGTACCCGTCAGTCTCTCTAATCGTTCCTTCACCAGGTTTATGCCTTCGAGATAGTATCGAACCCCATTGTCTGTCTTAGCGTGCGGGACAGAGAAGCTGAACACCTCTACATCGGAAAAGAAATCCCAGGAATCGGCTACCCCTCTGATGTGCATATCCGTTATCGGCACTATCAGCAAGTCAATCATATTGTAGAGAGGTTCCTCTCCTAACATTTTATAACCAATCTGTGCCCGACAAAAGGGGTCTAGAAACCTGCTAAGGTATGAGGCAGAAGCAGCTAATGGTTTGGAATCTCCGCCTCTGGCGATAGCCACTGGCACTGCGCCGCAAGCGTATATTAATTCCAGTGGTACATAACCATTCGGGACATACCCGATAATCTTAGTACCATTGTCTCTCATTCCCTTCAAATCCAGCGGCTTGATGTCTAAATTTATCTCTTCTGTAACTCTCATGTTTCTTGTCTCCCTTACTAGAAAAAGTAAAATAGGATCGGCTGCGTCCCATAATTAGTGGAAATTCGATTTAGTCATATCCTATACCCATTTGTCATCTCAGTCAATCCTCTTATAGCAACCATGTTTCTTCTGAGAATTCCAACCTGATGGGCTCTTGCTCCAGCACCTTTGATGCCTCCTCTATCCAAGCGATAGCGTCAGCCCTCATCCTAACTTTTTACCGAAGGCAATCAACGGCTAGTCACTTCGCAGCCTTCAAGTGAAAAAGGTAGGGGAAGTATCATCTCTTTCCAGGCAGAGAGCTTCGCCAAGTGCTGATAGACGAGAGTTTTAGGGGCTGCGGTGCACCGCTCACACTTCGAGGATTACTGCAGGGCTCCGAAGGGGGGATTGACAACCAGTTGCCTTGGATATA
>CAZNEL010000042.1:5525-15186 GCA_964572285.1 uncultured Dehalococcoidales bacterium
GAGGATTACTGCAGGGCTCCGAAGGGGGGATTGACAACCAGTTGCCTTGGATATAATATTAGTGGCAACAGTGATGAGGAATCATGATACCTCGTCGTGAGTTGCAATGGGGAACGTCGGTTTAATTAAATGTAGGCATGCCCCCAGTTAGGAAATTTAGATTATTGATAATTTCTATAAATACACAAAGGAAATAATTAAGGAGGATTATGGCTATGTGACACTATAATAATTTTACTAATATAATTATTACTCAAAAGGAGGTATCAGTAAAGTTATGAAAACCGGCAAATTTCTCGCATCAATTCTAGTTAGTATTGCAATACTTTCCCTACTATTTACTGCTTGTTCTCAACCCAGCCCTACCCCAACACCCACACCCTCACCATCGCCTTCCCCGTCCCCAACTGCTACACCAACACCAACAACACCACCACCAACAGCAGAAGTATATGAATGGAGAGCTCAGTCAGTTGCTACCAGAGGTTCTGTAGATTTTATTTCTATGGAATGGGCTGCTGAGCTAATGAAAGAGGCCAGTGATGGCCGTCTAATAATAATCCCGCAAGGTGCAGATGAAATTGTCCCCTTTGGTGAAGAGTTTGATGCTGTTAGCGGCGGACAATTAGAAGTAGGATTGGGTGACCCGTCTTTCCACATGGGTATAAGTGGCGGCGTTAGCGCTTTAGCCGCTTGGCCATTTGCCTTCCCAGTGCGCGACGACAGTGTTGCCTATCAGGAGCTGAAGGGAGGGCGAGACCTGACAAATTCGCTATACGAGCAACATGGCGTTTACCTCGTTAAAAGTATGGGAACCGGCAAGACAGACTTCTGGGTCACAACGTTTGATGTAAACTCCTTGGCTGATTTCAAAGGAAAGAAAATGCGAACCCTGGGTCTGTATGGTGAAGTGCTGTCAGAAGCTGTACCCGAAGTGTCCATCGTTTTTCTTCCCGGCGGTGAGCTCTACACCGGTTTAGAGAGAGGTTTGGTTGAAGGGTGTGTTTTCGGACCTATCGTTTTCGCTACAGACTGGGGTATTCAGGAAGTAGTTGATTACCTGATTACTCCAGCCTTTGGTGTAGCAGGTCTTGATATCATGGTAAATATGGACCTCTGGAACGACCTTCCAGATGACTTGAAAGCCATCTTTGAACTGGGTATGAACTACTATGAGGTTATGCTGAATGGCGCCTACGCTGATGAAACGGCAGCAAGGCTGTATTCCATGAGAGAAGACCATGGCATCATAACTAAGGTTCTACCCGCGGAGGATTACAAGGCACTGGCTGAGGCTTCGGTACGCGTACTGGATAGATATGCAGAGCAGGATGCAACCTTTGCCCAGGGTGCTGAAATAGTTAAAGCCTTTATGGTTGAGAGGGGCTTACTATAAGAAAGAGAGTAGCAGGGGCTTTTTAAGCCCCTGCTACTCTTTAGCTATAGGGACAGAAGATTTCATTAGCGGATTTGGGAATATTACTATGATGTTAGCTGCCAAGTATATAGATTCCATAAGTATTGGAACAGCAAAGTTTTTCTCTATGCTATTGTGGGTAACAATGGCAATAACTGCCTATGAAGTTGTAGCTCGTTACGTGTTTAATGCACCGACGTTATGGGCTATACCCTTAAACCAGCGACTATTTGCTGCTTACTTCATAATGGGAGGCGGTTACGCTATTATCTATAAGACGCACGTCAGGATCGATTTTGTGTACCGGCGTTTTCCTGCTGGTTTACAGACATTCGTAGACCTGGTGGTATATCCAATAATGTTGTTTGCTGTAGCAGTAGTGTGCATTATTTGGGGTGGAAAGTTGGGGCTCGCTTCTCTTAAGTTCTTAGAAGTAGAGTCCATACGCCCATTCTATCCGGTCTATCCAGCCAAACTAGTATTACCCTTAGCGGGTATTCTACTACTGATACAGGGAGTAGCCGAATTCATAAGAAACTTCGCAAGTTGGAGGAACCGTGGGCACTGATGTGATGTGGGCATTGATACTACTGTTCGGTATGTTAGTGCTCTTTATATTGGGAGTGCCTATCAGCTGGTCCATTGGCGGAGTAGCTATATTTGTTTCTCTCTACCTGTGGGGTTCTGTTAGCATGGGAATAATAGTAGGGCAGGTATATGGGGGATTGATGAAGGTCTCCTTTACAGCATTGCCTCTGTTTGTATTCATGGGGGTTCTTCTGGAAAAGTCGGGACTGGCAGATGATTTGTTTGGTATGTTGTATGCATGGTCGGGGAAAATGCGAGGCGGGCTAGCAGTGACTTCAGTGGTCGTTTGCATGGTATTCGCAGCGATGAGTGGATTAACGGCAGCCGCATGTGTAACGATGGGGCTAATAGCATTGCCGGCAATGCGTAACCGGGGTTACTCCAAAGATCTGGCTCTTGGTTCGGTAGTAGCACCCTCCACTGTGGGAATTCTGATTCCCCCCAGCGTGTATATGATTATAATCGGAGTCATTGGCAGGGTCTCAGTAGGTAAATTGTTTATTGGGGGATTAATACCGGGCGTATTGATGAGTATATTATTTATCATTTATATACTGTTCGTAGCCTGGAGAAAACCGGAATCATGCCCGGCGACTACCGAGGAGGTATCGTGGGCAGTAAAACTAACTCAGCTTAGGCATTTAGTATTACCCATGATCATAATCGTTAGTGTGCTGGGGACAATAATGGCTGGGATTGCTACTCCCACAGAGGCTGCGTCTCTAGGGTGTATAACGTTGATTCTCAGCGTAATTATAAGAGGACGGTTAACCAAGAAACTAATAATGGAAACCTCGCTAGAGACCTATAAGCTTACTGCCTTTAACATGTGGCTGATATTAATATCGGTTGCTTTTTCGTCGGTATTTATCAAGGTTGGCGGTATAGAAATTATGCAAAACCTGCTGGTGAGTGAGGGAATGTCACGCTGGGTCAGTTTCAGTCTGACAATGGGTATAATATTTATAATGGGTATGTTCTTGGACCCGTTTGCTATCGTAATGATTATTGGGCCGATACTCTTTCCTATCATGGCGGCACTGGGATTTGACCTAGTCTGGATAGGTGTTCTATTTGTGGTTATGCTGTGTACAAGTTATATCACACCCCCGTTTGGCGCTAACATCTTCATGCTACAGGCAGTTGCCCCGGAGGATATAAGGACAGAAGATATATATCACTCGATATGGCCGTTCCTAGGAGTTATGTTGGTAACGTTGATGATCATCGTACTTGTCCCGGATATAGTCTTGTGGTTACCTAACATGTTGTTGGGATAACTGTGGAATTGCAAATCATAATGGCCGCCTCGAGGAACAGGAGTTTGAGGAAGCACCTTGTATCCATGTATTAGTTGATCTTCTAATTATCATTGAACTTGAAGGAGAAGCTGGAAGAGAGACGACTATACGGAATAAGGAAGGTACAACAAAGGGAAGTGCTGAGCTAAAAACTAGCTACAGGGAAGTAATTTGTATTTAGAGGGGGGAAATCATTATGTATCTAACAGATTACGAACAGCAAATGTTAGAGGGGAAATTTGGTGAAGGGGTTGCTGAAGCGATGAAAATTCAGGTTGCAATTGGAGAGGCATTCGGCGCTGAGTGTATGGTTGAGATAAGCCGAGCCCACGAGGCATTCGCTGGTTATGAGTCATGTAGATGGTTTCTGAAAATGCTGGCAGACAAGGGTGCTCGTTGCCGGGTTCCTACCACATGTAATCCCATATATGATTTTGAATATTTGGAGAGTGTAGGCATACCAGTTCCTGAAGAAGATAAGATGACTGTGAGAGAAGCTATTGAGCTGCGTAAGAGACTGGGCATCATTCAGACCGATAGTTGCACTCCATACCTGCAGGACAATATACCTAGTTTTGGTGAAGTCGTTGGTTTTGCCGAATCGAGCGCCACCCCTTATGTCAATTCAGTCTGTGGTGGGCGGACCCATCGTGAATCAGCTAACAGCGCTTTGGCATCTGGCATCACAGGTCGAGTACCGCTATACGGCCTTCTGCTAGATGACAATCGTAAAGGAAATTTGTTGGTAAAGGTAGTGGCAAATTTGAGAGACGATTATGACTACCATCTTCTAGGCTATACCGTTGGGAAAGAAGCAGGAACAGGGATTCCTGCCTTCACCGGTATACCATCACGGCGACCATCTCCTGCGGAGCTAACCAGCCTTGGTTGCCAATTGGCTACTAGTGGGGCTGTCGGCATGTACCATATTGTTGGATTCACTCCGGAAGCTCCTAATCTGGAAACTGCTTTCGGTGGGAAACCCCCAGAGAAAGAAATAACCATATCTGATGCAGATCTGCAAAATACTCAGGAGGTACTCTCATCCGCAAGTGGTAAGATAGATTTTGTTATGTTTGGTTGTCCTCACTACGACATAACCCAGGTTCAAGATGTCGCCCGCCTGCTGGAGGGGAAGACAATTAAAAATGGTGTCCAACTCTGGGTGTTGACTTCCTTTTCGACAAAAGAGCTGGCGAGACGTATGGGTTCTCTTGATATCATTAAAAAGGCCGGAGGGCACATTATTGCTAACACATGTTCCGATATGATGTGCTGGGAACGGCTTTACAAAGGAAAGATGGGTATGACCGATAGCCCAAAAGCTTATTATTACAATCTGCACAGAGGTGTCAATTTCATGCTTAGGCGAAGATCCGAATGCATTGAAGCCGCTCTTAAAGGAGGATGCTAATGAGCGATAAGAAGGCATTTTCGTTTAAATGTCATAAGATCAATGGCGGAACCGGTGAGGGAAAAGTCATTATCTCCTCGGATGCAATCAACTTCTACAACGCAGACCCGGAGACAGGCGTCATTATTGAAAAGAACCATGCCCTAAAAGGGAAGAGCATCGCTCGTAAGGTTGTCATTTTTCCTAACGGAAAAGGTAGCTCCATCGTGCAAGGTGATGGCATCTACAATCTGACGCAGAAAGGAACGGCACCGGTAGCCATGATAATAAAGGAGCCTGATACTATCCTTGTAGCTGGAGCAGTAATTTGGAGAATCCCTCTGGTTGATAAAGTACCAGATGAGTTCTATGAACAGGTTGAGGATGATGACTATATAAAGGTGGAAGCAGGCGAGGGGCTAATTACATTAATGAAAGCAAGCTAGAACGATGTTTCGAGTAATTGATGAGGTAGCTCCCGAAATTTGGACACGTTGTTAAGAGCGGGGGCAGATCAGTACAACTACTGGGAGCACATCAAGTCCTTCATTCGTAGATTATCTCCGAGCTACATTAAGCTATATTTTACGGTTGTATTATCCTCGGCGACTTAGGCAAAACCGCTAGTCTGTGTCACTTGTTTTAAGTTATGTCAAATTCTGAGTAACACCATAATTTATACTATAGCAAAGTGAATTTTACCGAATTTGCAAGTCAGCACCCTAAAATAGAGGTCTTGATTTAACGCTTGCTTCGGATATTACCTCACTCGATATTGACCCGAACACCGTAACTGGGTTAGAGTATGACTATAGAAACACAAAAGTCTAATACTGAAGAAATAAGAGGCTATTGCACCACCTGTGCTTCATTCTGCCCCACTATTGCTTATGTCAGGGATGGGGTATTCCTTGATGTTAAGGCTGATGAAGAACACCCCAACTTCACTAATCTTTGTCCCAAGGGGCTAGCTGCTCCCGAACTGGTCTACAGTAAACAGCGACTAAGATATCCGCTGCGGCGAACAAGACCCAAAGATAACCCTAACCCTGGCTGGAAACGCATAACCTGGGATGAGGCGCTAAATACCATAGCCACAAGATTAAGTCAGATAAAAGCCCGATGGGGAGCCGAGTCAGTAGCAGTGGCACGCGGTGGTATAGGAAGTAGCTCGCTTTGGGAGGCATATCCCTGGTTTCAGCGGCTGCGTTTTGCCTTTGGCACTCCAAACCTCGTTGGTCCAGGGTACATTTGTCAATGGCACCGGGATAGTTGCTCAGCATACACCTACGGTACACCAGGTATGAACGGCACCAGAGGAGTCCCTGATTTAGAGCAAGCCTCTGGCATATTGATCTGGGGCGCTAATCCTCACGCTACTGATTATGCCACTCTCCGAGATATAAGACACGGTACCAAACAAGGTGCCAAACTAGTCGTAATTGATCCGAGAAAGACAGAGCTGGCCGCCATGGCTGACCTGTGGCTTCAGCTCAAGCCGGCCACAGATGGTGCCTTGGCGTTAGGAATGCTCCACGTGCTACTAGAAGAAGGCCTCTATGATTATGACTTTGTCCGGGATTGGACAACAGCTCCTCTGGTAGTAAGAGGCGATACTAGAACTCTCCTGAAAGCAAGCGATATAGAGGCCGACGGTGACTCTTCAAGCTACGCAGTCGCCGATGCGGGGGGCAACATTAGGGTATACACACCTGGAGTGCAATTGATGGTAGAGTCAGCGCTGGATACTAACTGTACAGTTAAACTAACTAGCGGCAAGAAAATTAAGTGCCGTACAGTATTCGAGCTCCTGCGTGACTTAGCTTCTGAATACCCTCCCAGCAGAGTTGAGGCGTTAACCGGTGTGCCAGCCGATTTGGTTAAGGAGGCAACGAGGATGTTGGCTGACAGCAGGCCAACCTGCCTGTGGACATATAACGGCATTGAGCAAAGTACAAATGCCAGTCAAACCAATCGCGCCCTGAATATCCTCTATGCTCTCATTGGTGATTATGATAAGCTTGGAGGTAATGTGTTACCCAGCAAGCCACCGCTTAATCCCGTTATGGGGCAGGAATTCCTAACCCCTGAATCCAGTAATAAATGCCTTGGTTACCACGAACACCCCCTGGGTCCAGCCGGATTGGGGGCGGAAACACAGCCACACCAGCTCTATAGAGCCATCCTGACGGGCAAACCCTATTCCATAAGAGCCTTGCTTGGCTTTGGCGGGAATCTGGTCACCGATAACCCAGCCAGCCTGATGGCGAAAGAGGCTCTGGCTAGACTGGACTTCCATGCCCACGCTGACTTGTTCCTCACCCCTACGGCAGAACTGGCTGATATTGTCCTGCCGGTTGCCAGTTCTTGGGAGACGGAGTATATTAAAACAGATTTTTTGTCCCTGAAAGCAATGAACCATTTCCAATGGCGTCCCGCTGTGGTGTCACCACAATACGAAGCTTGGCCAGATATAAAAATAGTCTTTGAGCTGGCAAAGAGGCTGGGGCTGGGAGATAAATTCTGGGATGGGGATATAGAAGCTGCCTTCAACTACCAGCTAGCTCCGTCCGGGCTCACCGTAGAGAAGCTAAGAACAAACCCCGGGGGTATAACCCTTAACAGCACAACAGAGTACCAGAAGTACCAAAAGCAAGACGAATCTGGGAGATTTTTGGGCTTCCCGACTCCATCGAAACGGGTTGAGATATACTCACAGGTTTTCAAAGACCACGGCTATAATCCCCTGCCGGTATGGGAAGAGCCCATTAGCAGCCGCTTTACCCGGACAGATTCGGCGGCTCAGTATCCACTCACGTTGATCAACGCCAAAACCGCGTACTATTGCCATGGGCAGCATCGAGCTCTACCTTCACTAAGAAAAGTCGTTCCCTACCCATGTGTGGAGATTAATCCGGTAAAGGCCAAAGAAATTCCGTGCCAGGATGGGGATTGGGTAATACTGGAGACACCCTATGGGAAAATCAGAGTGCAGGCTAAGCTCAGTGAGGGAATGCCCAGCGACATCGTTTGTGCACAGCACGGCTGGTGGCAAGGATGCCCGGAGCTCAATCTTCCTGCCTATAACCCGTACTCTCCGCAGGGGGCAAATGTCAACTTGCTATATCCTGCCGATGAAGAGGACCCTATCAGTGGGGCACTGCCTATAAAAGGGTTCCCGTGCAATATCAGGAAGTAATAATGGTAGGCGACCAAGTACTAAAAAGTCAAACATTGTTCTATTACTCTGATACAAATGAAGTCAGTTAATATAGCATGTAACATCCGGCAATATCCAATATTCTGTTTATCTCCTTTTTTACACTGAGCACAATGAACAATTTTGCATTCTGTCTTTATTTTTACACCACTCCCAAGATTTAAACGTATAGTTTGATGTAATTTTTAGCTACTCCCCCAGTAAAAACTATCTCTTTCTCAAAACCAATACTTGAACCCATAGCTATAATCCTGCTAACCATGGCTGGAAGGGGGATAAAAAGGTAGAACTAAAATCTTCTCTAAGACGTTCGTCCTTGTCTATTAAAGTTGCTTTACGCTTCCGCATTGATTACTGTCCAACGCTATTATTTTCCAGATGGTTTAAGATAGGTTAAAATATGTTCGGCAAAAGGCTTTTAATACCGAGGTAAGCATTAGATAAAATACTGGAAACGGGATATAGTGCCTAGGGAGAATAATATGCGTAAAGACAAAATACTTTACATTTCACTTGTGTTCATAATTCCATTAGCTATTGCGGTAGTTTACTTACTTTGGACGGAGGAAATGCCTCTGAAGTTAGTAACTATTTGCTATGGTTTTCCAGCAGCGGTATGGATTGTTTTGTCGATTTTTAGAGCGCAGCGAATTTCGAAGAAGTCTAAGATAAAAGAAAACGATATTCCTATAAGACAAACTCGAAAAAAGGTGAAAGTTATTGAAAGAACTGTGTCGTTGATATTACTGGTATGTGTAATAATTGATCTAGTTTACATGTTAGTAAGTGGTTACCCTATATACGCATATTTGGCCTCAATATTATTAATATTGATATTTAGTATAAACGCTGTTTTTCTATTAGTGACAACAGATGAGTAAAAGATTACGATATATTAATCCCTGAAGATTTTGAACGCAATAAGTGAAGGGCCATATTTGCGACCATTAATAGCAACCCTTTTGGCAACTTTTTTACAACAAGAGTGAACTTGGCCGTGAAGGTCTTGAACCGCATCTTTTGCCTTTGAATCGTAGTAGTCTACACATGCGGTAGCCCGGATCATGTTCAGATAACGTAATTCCCAAAATTGAATTCAGACTCCAGAGGCGAGTTGGATAACTGCAGGCTAAAATGTGGTAACGATGTTACCTAACCTTAGCTTGCTGGGGGTAATTCACTACTGAAGCATGAGATAAGTCATATACAGATGGCTATTCTTTAAACTAAAATTGTCCTACAATATAGAAGGTTAAGATTGTAAAAATATGAGTAATAAATCAAGACAGTATCATCGAATCTGTGTGGAGGTGGAAAAATGTCCGAGATAAAGGTAGACTACACTGGCGAAACTTGCCCGGTTCCTCTAGTTGAAACCCGTAAGGCTTTGAGGAAAGCAAGGGAAGGTGATATAGTCGAGGTTGTCGGAACACATCCTTCTTCCAAGAAAGAAATACCAATGGCCGTGAAGGCTTTGGGATTAGAACTTATGGACGTTCAGGAGAAGGACGGGATTTGGAAGATAAAAATACGCAGGTAGAAGGAGGTGGTAACCATGACTGATAAGACTACCATTATAGTTCACAGTGGCGATATGGATAAAGTTTACAGTGCTCTTATCATAGCTAATGGAGCACTGGCAATGGGGATGGAAGCGTCACTTTACTTCACTTTCTGGGGGCTCCAACGCCTTAAGAAAGGAGGCCTTGATAAGGGGCCTCTCTCCAAGATGAACATGCTGG
>CAZNEL010000043.1:0-14580 GCA_964572285.1 uncultured Dehalococcoidales bacterium
TAGTTATTTACTTATCCCCTATCATAGTGCTTGAACGCATCATCTTGGATAGTTGCTGTGTATACCTTTCTACCATTGCAATACTTGCCCACCCACCCATTAATTGAACATTTCTGGTGGATACACCTTGCTTGACTTGATGAACAGCAAAACCACGCCTAAAACAATGGGCGTTACAGATGATGCCTGTCTTCTGTTCTAATCTGTCTAAAAATGAACTGGTACCTTCGCTGGATAATTCAAAGGTATCATGTTCCGTAAACCACTCTTGAAGCATTTCCCCTGTAGCTATTGTGAATATTGCTTTACGTTGCTTATTCCCAATTTTAAGTAATAAAGGAGAGGAACAGATAAATGCCCTGTGGTATCAGATAATGAAGCTGCGGAAACCAACAGGATAGAGCGAGACCGGTGGGCAGACGTTAACATTTAGGCAGCCGAGGGATATACCAGTTCAGCTAGCTTTCAGAAGTGAGCCGCACAGGAATCGAACCTGTAACCTGCTGATTAAGAGTCAGCTGCTCTGCCAGTTGAGCTAGCGGCCCATATACAGTCTCAGTTTAGCAAAGCTTGGCTTACTATGCAACCCACTCCCCCGCCTCCAAGAGGTTCTTATTTTATGCTGTCAAACAAATCCTGATGGCTGGTCATTACAGCAACCGTATCAAGAAAATCTTTTAGCGAATCACTCTGGCTTCTTAACTGCTTTAACTCCTGCCCAATAGGACTAATCGAGGTTGGTTGGTCAGCATAGGTGCCATGAAAGGCAAAATAGGCTTGATTGAGTTTGCGGATATAATAACCATTGGAAATCAAAAACTGACGTCTTTCCTCCATAAACGTCTCAGCCTGTTCAATTTCTCCTTGGGCCAAATACGCATCAACCGTCTTTCTTATCTCCCTCATTTCCCGATTAAAATCGAATCCTGGCCCTACCCCCTGGGATTGATTACCACCGTCTTCACGCTGAGAGTAATGTTTTTCATATACTATGCCACCAATTTCTTTACTCACTATACCAGCTACAGTCTCATTCATGGTGGCGATATCATAATTCTTGGCGGCACCAATTCGATCCAGCAAGTACAAAAAGCCTAGTGGCCTTAAAGTAAGGTACTGGTGCAACCATTCCTCGGTTGCCGTATCCAGCGTAAATTGTAGACTGGCATCGTTCACCACAAAGGTAGGGTATGTCCCCCCAAAGCCACCAAGCTCAACCACCAGAGACGAAACGCCCAGAGGATCAACATTAGCCTCAATATACTCCATCTCTGCCACACTGAGGTTCTGTACTAGGGTAACCTCCCTGATACTTTCTATCCTGTCTCTAGGTGAAATCACCAGTAAATAGGGGGGCTGCTCAAGCCGAAAATTTACTGGGGGAAAGCCTACTCTTAGCCTTATATATTTATCTACAGGATTAAAAATATTTTGTTCTACCAGGGCTTCCTTTATCTGGTTAGTTATTATTTTTCTCACATCGTCTTCTAAGGCTACCCTTTGTGCTTCCAGCGTATTGAATTCGGTTTCTAACGAGGCCAAGTTACCAGTTCTATCACTGTTGTTGATAGCTTTCATCTCGGATTCCAAGTCATTTCTACGCTCGACCAGAGAGAAGTATTGGATAACCTGGCCTAGCTCATCTTCAACAATACCCGCTGGATCTGATTGTTTTTCCCCACCCAACAGGGTTTTAAATTCCCATTCCACGATACTGAAATAGTATGGCTTTACAATAGAACTCAAATGGCTATCAAAACCCCGCACAGGAGCGCATCCTCCAATCAGGGAAGTAACTAATATCAAGCTCGTAGTGATAATTAATCCAATTTTCCCGGACATTACTTTCAACCTAATTCCCTAGAATGGTTCCTCTATTCTGAAATAACCACAACACTAACCCTTTAGACCTGCCTTTACCTGCTCTACCACCTGCGGTAAGATCTCCCCGGTCTTCCCATTGATAACCACATCGGCGTAGTGGTCGTGAGGAGTCGGCTCCAGATTAATTATAACCAATTTAGCACCGTTGTCCTTAGCTATCAATGGCATCTGAGCAGCAGGATAGACTACCAGAGAAGAACCAGCTACTAAAAACAAATCACAGGCGGCGGCCCTTCTCTCTGCCTCGCGGGTTTCTTTCTCTGGCATTGGCTGCCCGAAGGCAACGGTAGCCGGTTTTAAAATTCCACCACAGCTATCACATCTGAGAACATTCTCTCCTAGTTCAAGTCGCCGCTGGATTTCTTCTCTCGGGTATCGGCTACCACACTCAAGGCAAATAACCCATTTCATGGTGCCATGTAGCTCGATTACTTTTTCTTCAGGAATTCCGGATTTTTGATGCAAATTATCAATATTCTGGGTAATCACGCAGTCTAATTTGCCAAGGTGATGCAGTTCGGCGATAGCATAGTGACCGCGGTTAGGCTCAGCCTCATCTATCGTCGGCCAGAGCAATTTAGAAAACTCCCAATATTTTTCCCGGTTCGCCTCGTTTAGCAGGAATTTCTGGTAGGTAAATTCACGAGGGTCAAACCTTTCCCATATCCCCCCCGGGCTACGGAAATCAGCGATACCTGATTCAGTGCTGTGGCCAGCACCAGTAAAGACAACCATCTTTTTGGCACCAAGAGCCATGCTGGCGATAGTATCAATCTGATTCACCATGACCTGCCTCCCATAAGAAGCTCAGTGATATTACTATAATTAAGGGGAATAAAACAATAAGTGGTGGCAAATATGGCTGACACTAATCTTCATATTGAGGGCAAAGGTGGAACGCTTAGTCCATTCTCACTACACTTTTAGCTAAATCCCAGGTATATTCATAAAGGTGCAACCCCTTGCTAGAAGCGATTATTTCCCCATCTTCAACCCCTATTTCTGAAGCCATATACTCCTTTAAAATCTGAATGGCAGCCAGATTAGAGGGAAAACCAGCCCATAAATCCCAGGACCGGAAATAGACGACAAAGTTGAGTTTATTATCACGAATTCTAGTATCTATCCCCCGTAAACACGGCGGGTCAGCAAGAAATATGGAGCGGTCGTCACCCACAGCCATAAACCCCTGGTTGGTATTATGGCCATCTTCCTTATACATCCTGATTACCGCCGGTATTTGCTTCTCTAAATACTGGCCATAGGTATATTGCTCTCCCTCGGCTTTATGCGCCGTCATGAGGTAAGGAAGATAGTTCTCTACATACTCCATAGTACTCGGTGACGGTACTCCCTGTGGAACATCCGGTATCAAAGGCTTCGTCCCTGGATTTTTGATACGGACAACTACAAAATCAAGCTCCTTGCGATGCTCGCCGGCATAGCTCCCTCGCTCAATCTTATACTCATACCCCTCATTAAGTACCTTACCTAGGCAGAGAAACCATGCCTCAGATAGGTCCCTGGCTTCAAGTACTGAGATTTCCATCCGTCAACTCCTTATGGACTGACAGTTTCAAACACCCTTATTTAAAGCTGAAAGCTTGCCTCAAGCTTAACTTCCTGTTTCATATTCAGTATCTTAACAGTAACACTATTATTTATGTCAAGTAAAGCAAAGGTGGCTTCTCCCCTCTTGTCCTCCGTCTTTAGATGCCCCGGGTTTACCATAAGGACACCACTCTCCAGCTTGGCATAAAAGGAATGGCTATGACCGAAGATAACTATGTCAACCTTTCGACTAGCTATATACTCCTCAGGCATCATGTCATGAGGCAAGTCATTACTATGGCTATCCTTGGTATGGGTAATCAATATTTTTAAGCCGGCTATCTCTTCAACCAGCCTGTTCGGCAATGAGGTATCCTGATAGGCAGTCTCATAGACACCGGGCACCCTAATAACATTAACCGGTAAAATATCCAGTATTCGGGCATCATGGTAATCATCACCCGTGTGTATTATGTACTCAGCTTCTGCTTCCATCATGTACTCAGCAGCCTGGCGTACATACTCAATATTACCGTGGGAATCACCCATTACGCCTATTTTCATTTAGTCCCTCCCAATATCATGTTTGGTTACCACCGCTTTTTTCTAAAAAAAGAAAGGAATCTGTCTTCATACTCTTCAAACAAACCCCAGCGGTCGAGCTCAGCTTTTAGCTCATACGGCTCATACTCACCACGCAACACCCTTTTGAAAAGCTCATCAATCCGTAGTCTAATATCAGCCGGGACACCACCAGCATCAGTGTCTAACAGACCCCTTGTTCCCATTTGCCTCAGGTTATTCTGTAAGGAGTTTCTGGTTAGTTCGTAAATAAACTTCATCAGCGATACATCCCAAAGATCATCCTCTCCCTTGATAATAGAGGTGAGTAAATCACCACGTTTATCAATCTGGTCGTCTAATTTTTTTACTACCGATAGCAAATCGTCAGATACAATGGAAAGCTCTTTGGGCTCATTCTTGTAAGTATAAAACAAGCCAGGGGCATTTGCACCCTGCATCTTGACTAGCATATCGAAATATTTTCTAGCTTCCGGGCTGAACCCATCAAGATGAGAGAGATAATAAGGAGTAACCACCCTTGGCTTTTCAGCAATTACCCTCCCTTCTCTAATCACTGTCTCAATGACATCTTTGGTCAACTCAGAGTAAACTGGTTCAGTAACCAGGTAATAATATATGTTTGTGACGCCAAAGGTAGATAGGGTCTGCTTAGGCAACCTTAATATCTCAGTGTTTTTAATTGCGTCTCTAATTCTCTCGTCATCACTACCCATTATAGCATCTCTTTAATTTCGTCTTAACAGACAAAAAAATAATTACCTCTCAGGCTCTCGGAAAATACAGTGATATTTGCACTCGACTTCATAGTCCCCTCTGATAATCCCCTTACCAGCACGAGGGCATTTAACTGCACTGCCCCTCTCCGCAGGGCAAAGAACCCAACCAGGAACTTCAAGACTATAACCTCCACACTTGGAACACCGAATCCCACTGCCTATCGCCTCCAACTCAGAGCTATATCTTATCCTGTCGCAATCCCTGCAGTAACAGTATTCCCACTTACGTATCTGATTACGGTATTCCCCTAGTTTCAGCATTACCTTACATCCCTGCCCATTCTTTCAGCCCCAATACTTTGTGCTGTCGTTAATTCATCAGCTATAGGAGCCAAGGGCCTAATGTATAGCTGATAGCTCCTGCTTATACTCATCCAAAAGTTTATAATATTGCGAATCTATTTGAGTTTGTACCTTGCGCCATTCCTCCTGGAACTGTGGCTGCTTTTCTACATCTATCCTGACGCCGGGGGGCAAGCCCAACTGCTGCTGAACTGCCTGCTGTATCCGAGCTGCAAATTCAGCCTTCAACGTCTCATAAGCCTGTTCCCTCTGCTGCTCACCTTGCTCGGTGTAATGATTAAAAAGATTATATAGCTGGCTATAAATATTTTCTAAAGCTACCTTATCGCTTTTCAGGGTTTTTAAACCTTCCATCGCCCGTTTATTATTCCTCTTAGCTAAATCGTTATTGGGCAAGTTGATATTCCTGATAAGTACATTCCCGGCGCCTTCTATGATCCACCTTCTTGCTTGCTCCTCATAGTTACCTAACTCAACCGTTAAATTACAACTCTCACTCAGGTATCTACCAATCAGCTTTTCCCCTTCAGGAACATACTTCCACTTAAGGCGTTCCTCATCAGTCGCCCTCTCTAATTTTTCCACCTTTTCCATAGCTATCTCACGAGCACTCTTTATGTCACTCATTTTAGCCCCCATACTACCATTACCAATATTATACTCCAAGTAGTAAAACAAACTCAAAGCCCTCCACTACGCTTTGGGCTGACCTCAGGTAAGATAGTTGAAGTTTAGAGGAATTCGGAATAGGCTCTACGTTTGCAATGTGGTTATGACTTTGGCAAGGGAGTGGTATTGACCATTTAAGTCAGCCAAGTTCTACCTTAGATACAAGAATCCATAGAAATAAAAAGGGCACCAGCCACCACCATATTTCCTTGTGGTCTAAGTACCCTTCTATCGCCCCTATTTCACTATCCCACTACCAGATTACTCTGTTGTTCAGGTCATTTCACATGTTGGAGGCTTATTATAAACCCTTTTACGAATTTGTCAATATTCAAGACAGGAAGCGCTGTACCTACTCGGTCTATCGAGGTGCCCTTATCATAGCTATAGGGATTCTTCCTTCTCTGCGTAGTACTTTGTCGGTGACGCTGCCAAAAGCCCATCGACTGAACCCTGACCGTCCGTGCGTCGACATAGCAATCAAGTTAACCTCGATTTCCCCAGCGACTTTAACAATCTGTTCAGCAGCATCACCAATTGCCACTTTGGCTGTAACCGTGACCCCTTTACTTCTCAGGGCTTCACCAGTTTGGTTGAGGTAGTCCATAGCTTTCTTCTCCGTTTCCTCCAGCTGTTGCTCACTGTATAGAGTGATGTCAGGTGTCCTCCCAGAAACGGTAGGTATGCTCGCTGGCGCGAGTACCTGCAACAGGATAACTTCCGTCTTCACTTCTGGAGATAGCTTCGATACTATGTCCTCAACATACGGTAGGGCAGCCTCACCTACTTTTGAACCGTCCAACGGAACAACTATCTTCTCGTACATTTCGCCTCCTTTCCTAATTTCGTGAATCCTTCTTTAAGACGTTAATTTGAGAAGAAAAAGGACACCATTTACCGCCATGTTATTTAGCATTTACTAGTGCCCTTCTACAGTCCTCATTTTACTAATCCACTACTTCACTATTCGGTTTCCAAGTTATTTCATATGTTGGAGCTTTATTATAGACCTCTTTGGTAGTTTGTCAATACCTCAGAATTGGGGGGAATCAAAGAATACCAAATGTTTCTGGAGAAAAAGGAACGATAGTAAATATGTTGAGGAAATGCTGCCCCACTGCCAAGTACCATTCACTACTAAGTGCAGTAACTGCATTAGGGCAAGACAAACGTACAATGAAATGATATAATTTACCTGTAATAATTCTAATGGTTACATTAATGCAGAAGGATTTTGAAATTGTAGACCATACTGCTGATGTTGGCATTATTGCCTATGGCAACAACATTAAGCAGGCATTCGCCAACGCAGCTAAAGGTTTGTTCAGCCTGATAGCTGAGCTTGATGATATTGAAGAAGACCTACATCGAGATATTGAGATAACTGCTACTGATAAAGAGGGCCTTCTGGTAGAATGGTTAAATGAGCTTATTTACCTGTTTGATACGGAATATATAATCTTTAAGCGGTTTGATATTACTGAACTCAATAATAAACAACTCAAAGCCAGAAGTTATGGGGAGAAGGTAGATAAGTCAAAACACAAATTAAAGACGGCAGTCAAGGCAGCCACCTACCATATGCTAAAAATTGATGAAGACGACAGCTATCAGGTTCAGGTATTATTTGATATTTAAAAGAGAGTAATAGCAATGGCAGCACCCTGGAAAAACATAGTTAAAAAGATAGACGATTACCGCTGGGAAATTCCCCAGAGCTATAAACAGGGCATGCGAGTGCCTGGCCTAATCTACGCCAGCGAATCTATGCTCAATCATATCTGGGAGGAGCAGGTCTTCCAGCAAGTAGCTAATGTAGCCTTCTTACCCGGTATTGTCGGCCACTCGCTGGCTATGCCTGATATTCACTGGGGCTATGGCTTCCCTATTGGTGGAGTAGCTGCCACCCGGACACACGATGGAGTTGTATCTCCCGGAGGGGTAGGCTTTGACATTAATTGTGGTGTACGGCTACTCCGAACAAATCTTACTGAAAAAGAGGTAAGACTTAAAATTGAGCGGTTGATTGCTGAACTGTTCATTAATATACCATCAGGATTAGGCTCTGCCGGCAAGATAAGGGTAAGTGAACAGGAACTGGATAAAGTGCTATTTAAGGGTAGTCAATGGGCAGTAGCAAAGGGCTATGGAGAAGCTGAGGATATCGTAGTTACTGAAGAGTCAGGCTGTATGAAAGGGGCTAACCCTGATAAGGTTAGTAGCAAAGCCAAAAAGCGAGGTATCCCCCAATTGGGTACTCTAGGTTCCGGTAATCACTTCCTGGAAGTAGAGGTAATCAAAGAGATATATGACAAAGATGCAGCGATGGCTATGGGTATCAGCGATATTGGCCAGGTGCTGGTTTTGATTCATACCGGTTCCCGGGGTTTCGGGCATGAGGTCTGTGGTGATTATATAAGGCTAATGGGTGAAGCAGTAAAAAGGTATGGTATCAACCTGCCTGACCGCCAACTCGCCTGCGCCCCGATAAAGTCACCGGAAGGACAAGACTATCTGGCAGCCATGGCCTGTGCCGCTAACTATGCCTGGGCTAACCGCCAGTGTATCGCCCACTGGGTTAGAGAATGCTTCAGCAAGGTCTTCGACAAAAGCCAGAGAGAGCTAGGTCTGGAGCAAGTTTACGACGTGACTCATAATATCGCTAAGATAGAGGAACACACTATTGATGGCAAGAAACAGACTCTTTGTATTCATCGCAAGGGGGCCACCAGGGCATTCCCGGCGGGACATCCTGATATTCCCGAAACCTATAAGAATATAGGTCAGCCAGTTCTTATCCCTGGGGATATGGGGCGCTACTCCTACATCGCCGTCGGCACTGAGACAGCCATGCAGGAGTCCTTTGGCTCCACTTGCCATGGTGCCGGTCGAATACAAAGCCGGTCAGCGGCTAAACGTAGCCTGAGGGGAGTTGATGTCGCCCAGGCGCTCGCTGCCAAGGGGATTATAGTTCAAGCCAGTAGTATGAGTTCACTGGCTGAGGAGGCTTCCGAAGCCTACAAGGATGTAAGTGAAGTTGTTGAGGTAACCCACAAAGCCGGTATCTCCCTCAAGATAGCCAAGACAATACCCATAGGGGTCATTAAGGGATAGTAGGGTAACGCTTACTAACCTTCAAAACGAGAGGAGCGATACATGTATTTTAAAAATGTCATTGATGCCATAGGTCATACCCCACTTGTAGAAATGGCTCAAATGAGCCCAAACCAGAAAGTGAGAATCCTTGCTAAGATGGAAGGGCAAAACCTGGGGGGAAGTGCCAGTATTAAGGACCGGGTAGCCAAATACATGATAGAGAAGGCGGAGCAACGTGGAGAGTTAACCAAGGATAAAACCATTATTGAAGCCACCAGCGGCAATACCGGGATAGCCCTAGCCTGGCTAGGGCATAAAAAAGGTTATCGGGTTACCATTGCCATGCCGGACAATATGAGCCTAGAAAGGCAGCAACTAATGAAAATCCATAGTGCCAACCTTATTCTCACCAAAGGAGCTCTTGGGCCGGATGGCGCTATTGATATGGCCAGGGAGCTGGCTGCTCAAGATAGTAGATACTTTATGACCGACCAATTCTCCAATCCAGTTAACCCGCTGGCTCACTATGAAACCACTGCTGCTGAAATAATAGATGACTTTCCCTACAAGCAGATTGACGTTCTAATTGCCGGTATTGGTACCGGTGGGACTATAGTTGGAGTTGCCCGCCGATTGAAGGATAAGTATCCCAATATCAGAATAATTGGCGTAGCGCCACCACCGGATGACACCATTCAGGGTCTGAAATGTATGACCCAGGGTTACATACCGCCGATATTGGACTTCAGCCTCATTACTGAGATGGCTACTGTCACCAGCCAGCAAGCAGCCCTTTTTACCAAAGAGCTATTGGAAAAAGAGGGGATTTTTGCTGGCTCATCCTCCGGAGCCGTAGTCTATCAAGCCATCAAGGTTGCCCGTGATATGGATAAGGGTAGCATAGTAGTTGTTTTGGCTGATGGGGGGTGGAAATACCTGAGTATGAACTTGTGGAATGAAGCTAAGTAGATAAAAGCCTTTCTTAAATACTACAGGCCTTTTCTTTTTCTAGCATTTATGAAGTAGTCCCATGCCTTATCGAAGTCTTCTGTAGTGACATCCGGGAAGAATTTGTTAATATGATAGTACTCGGCGTAGGCAGACTGCCAGAGCAAAAATCCAGATCTGGCCTCTCTTTCTTCGCTATCCTCTCCAGATCTGATGATAATATCGCAGGGTGTCTTCACTTTCAAGCCACTTTTCAGGTCCTTCTGGCTAAGACCGAAAAGCAAATTCTTGACCCGATTGAGTGGAGAGGAAATAGCCCCAAGGATTTCTGACTGTCCGGTATAGCCGATCAGCATATTTAAAACTTTATTATCATAATCCTTGGTCTCATTCTTGATTTTATCAAAAAGCATTACCAAGTTTCTAGGAATAGGTTTTAGATCAGTGGAGATAATATTAATTTTTACTCTTTCCCTATGTAGTTTTTTATTATTTATGAGCCTGGTCAGCTCCTCCTCATAAAGCTCGTACAGTTTTACTAATTCCTTCAATGGTCTCTTAAAGTTTTCCTCACTTAGTCCGTATACGGTTAGTTCAGAGATGTCTTCATGGTCGATGCACCACTCAATAAACAGTTCACCCTTTTCCGCCCCCTTCATATGTCCTTCCCAGGGTTCAAGTCCTCTCTCTTTTGCCCATCTCCTATTGCCGTCAGGAATCATTCCTATATGATATCTCATGTTTAACATCCTTTGCTGATTTAGATGGCATCTTTGTGCTTTAACAACCAGTATTCCAGGCCGTCAGCCAGAGCCAGCCAGCTAGCTTCAATGATATTGGTTGAACTGCCCACACTATGCCATTCATTAATACCATCGCTAGATTCAATAAGCACACGAACCTGAGCACTTGTGCCCACACTCTCCTCAAGAATACGAACCTTATAATCAACTAACCTGACTTGAGCCAAGCTGGGGTAGAACTGTAGTAGAGCCTTCCGCAACGCCTGGTCTAGAGCATTAACCGGGCCATTGCCCTCAGCCGCAGTGTGTATTACTTCATCAGCCACCCTTACCTTGACCATCGCCTCGGATAGCATTTCCTCCAGGTTCTTCCGAGTAGGGGCGCGCCGTCTCTTCTCTACCAACACCATAAAATCAACCAGTTCAAAGGGCGGTTTATAATCTGGTTTAGCCCGATGGAGCAGTAACTCAAAGGATGCCTCGGCATGGTCATATTGAAAACCGCGACTTTCCAACAGCTTAACTTGCTCCAATAGCGCCTGTACTTCCTTCCCCCGCTCAGGTAAATCCAAACCTAGTTCCTTCGCCTTATACAGGATATTCCGCTTCCCCGATAGTTCCGACACCAGGATTCTCGGCTGATTTCCCACCTTGCCTGGATCAATGTGCTGATAGCTATCCATCCATTTAGATAAGCCCGAAACGTGAAGACCCGCTTTGTGGCCAAAGGCACTGGAACCAACGTAAGGTAAAAAGGCATCATGAACCAGATTAGCTACCTCGCTCACATAATGAGATACCTCGGTTAGCTTCGCTAGCTGAGTATCAGTAACACAATCGACGCCCATCTTGAGCTTCAATGCTGAAACGACAGAGCAAAGGTTAGCATTACCGCAGCGTTCGCCATAACCATTGATAGTACCCTGCACTTGCTCAACACCAGACTGCACTGCAGCCAGCGTATTAGCCACTGCTAATTCACTATCATTATGAGCGTGAATACCCAACGGCACGTTAGTTATTTTTTTAGCAGCGACGATGGCAGCAGTTATTTCATCAGGCATCGTGCCCCCATTGGTATCACAAAGCACCAAACAATCAGCCCCGGCCTCGGTAGCAACCTCCAGACAGCGAAGAGCATAACTGGAATTTGCCTTAAAACCATCAAAGAAGTGCTCAGCATCAAAGAAAACGGTAAGCCCTTTCGCCTTGAGACAGCGAATGGAATCAGAAATCATATCGAGATTCTCATCCAGGGTGGTTTCTAAAACATGAGTAACCTGTAGCTCTGAACTCTTGCCAACAATAGTTACTACCTTTACCCCGGAATCCACCAGCGCCATGAGATTAGCGTCTGTCTCTGCTTTAGTTTTGGGGCGTCTGGTGCTGCCAAAAGCAACCAGTTGTGAGTGAGAAAGCGGTAGACTCAAAGCCTTGCTAAAGAATTCGGCATCCTTGGGATTAGAACCCGGCCAGCCGCCCTCAATATAGTCGACACCCAACTCATCAAGCTTCTCGGTAATATGCAGCTTATCCACCACCGAGAAAGAAACCCCTTCCTTCTGGGCTCCGTCCCGAAGCGTGGTATCATAAAGCTGAATTGCTGTCAATTACTAACCTCCTACACCAGCGGCAATTAAGTCCCCCATCTCCTTCGTCCCCACTTTCTTATTGCCTTTAGCCATTATATCATAGGTACGGTAAACCTGTTTCAGCACCCCTTCAACTGCCGTCTCGATAGCTTGAGCCTCTTCTGCCAGGCAAAAGGAATAACGCAGCATCATGGCTCCGCTGAGAATAGTAGCTATCGGGTTAGCCATATCCAGTCCGGCACGGCGGGGCGCACTGCCATGTATCGGCTCATACATACCGAGGGTTTTAATATCTTGTCTCGGCACCCCGGCCAGACTGGCCGACGGTAACATACCCATAGAACCAGCCAGCATCGATGATTCATCGGTAACAATATCACCAAACGTGTTCTCTGTAACGACAACATCGAAGTATCTCGGATTCTGAATAATCCGCATGGTACAAGCATCCACCAACATATGGTCTAGCTCAACATCAGGATAGTCCGGTGCTACTTCCATTGTTACCTGACGCCAGAGCCGCGATGATTCCAGCACATTGGCTTTATCCACCGAAGTCAATTTTTTACGACGGCTTTGCGCCAGCTCAAAACCAACTCTCACGATACGCTCAATCTCCTGCTCCGAGTAACTCATGGAATCAACAGCCCGCCGTCCCCGGGTTGTCTGCCACCGCCTCTTGGGCCGGCCGAAGTAAAGCCCACCGGTAAGCTCGCGGACAAATACAAAATCCACTCCTTTAATGACCTCCGGCTTCAGATTAGTCGAATCAACCAATTCGGGATAAACCTTAACCGGACGCAAATTAGCGAAGAGCCCCAGCTTCTTTCTCAGTGCCAGGAGACCATCCTCAGGGCGAACATTAGCCAAAGGGTCATCCCACTTAGGGCCACCCACCGCACCCAGCAACACCGCATCACTCTTGCGGCATACTTTAAGAGTATCATCAGGTAAGGCCGAGCCTGTCTCATCAATAGCAGCTCCACCGATTAACTTATAGTGGAAATTAAAAGTATGACCAAATTTCCGGCCCACAACCTTTAAAACCTTTACTGCTTCTTCAGTAACTTCGGGGCCAACACCATCACCGGGTAAAACCGCCACGTCAAATTGCATTCTAAATCCTCCTAACTCTCCAATCTCTTTTTAGTATACTCAATAAGCCCTCCGGCCGCGATAAGCTCCGCCATAAACTCGGGGTAAGGTTTAGCGGTAAATTCTAGGCCTTTGGTCATGTTTTTTATTTTTCCTGTTGACAGGTCAACCTCCAGCACATCACCGGAATCGGTATTATCTACTGCTTCATTACACTCAAGCAGGGGCAAACCGATGTTGATAGCGTTACGAAAGAAGATACGGGCAAAGCTTTTAGCGATAACACAGGATACTCCCGCCGCCTTGATAGCCAGTGGAGCGTGCTCTCTTGAAGAGCCGCAACCAAAGTTAGTTGTCGCCATGATTATATCCCCTGGCTGCACTTTTTTTATAAACTCTGCATCTATATCCTCCATGCAGTGACTAGCCAGATGTGCCAACTCCGACACATTGAGATAGCGCGCCGGAATAATCACGTCCGTATTGACATCTTCTCCGTATTTATGAACTTTACCTTTTAGCATTATTAATCCCTCTTTCTTGTGAGTAGTTCAATGCTTAATAATTCTTACTGCAACGTTTTGATGTTCCTCAAAACTACCACAAAATCTATCTACATCTCGTATATATCCTAGGTCATAAACAATGAATATTAGGTTTTGGTATTTGGTCTGATAAGCAAGGATATCATCATTTATTTCCTCAGGCAATTCCTTTTCACGTTCGCTTCGGTTACATAGCTTTATTTCAACAGCTAAGCCAATCTTCATCAACGAAAAATCAGGAGTGTATGTCTTACTAGAATATTCAACACTGTCAACTTCACGCCCATAAGTAATATCTGCTCCAATAAGCAAGTTTTCAAACGCATCTTGCACCTGCTTTTCCTTCTCAGGTTTATCTCTAATAACCTTTCTGAGTTTTTGCTCAGCTAAATTTAGAACGCTTAGGACGAGACTGGCTTCAATCCCTGATTCTCTTCTAGTACATACGTCTGTGATTTCCCTATCTTTAAGATAATCAATAGCACCAAGCAATAGACCTTTAGCTATTCCCAAGCTTCTAAGAAAAGCCGTGTGGTGCTTGGCATCGATAGAAGCTTGGGGATCCCAACCTTCGGTAATGAATGAACCAGTTTCCTGATATTTTAAAGCAGCGAATGACAGATAATACCGGGATGCTTCACCGAAAACCTCTTCAAATATCTCTAAGCATTTCAATTGCCACTTCGTATGCTCAGTCGAAAATGCTCTACTACTTTTTAGTCGTTCTGCCTCAGCAGCAAGTCTTTCGAGAGTTTCCAGAGCCTCTTCTTTTGTCCAAGTTTTCAAATTATAA
>CAZNEL010000044.1:0-14504 GCA_964572285.1 uncultured Dehalococcoidales bacterium
CCATACCAACAGCTAAAGTCGTCTTAATATTAACATAAGCCTGTGTAAGCGTCAAATAAGATGTGTGTTATTGCTCTTCACTTGGATCATTCTTCATAGATTCGGCTAGGTTGTCGAGTATCCCTGCAGTCGAAATATTTGCCTTAACGCGCCCTTCAAAGTCAATGCCTTTGCTTGAGTAGGTGACAGTGAAGTAGTCTCCTCTGGCTCGCATCTTTTTCAAGAACTGATGAAACAGCATTATTCCTATGGCGACGGTGGTTGGAAGCCCATTTTAGGTTTGGGGGGCTCAGCTGCTTCTGTTATTTTGCCAAACTTGGACTCATACTTCTGTAGGTTCTCTGTAAGGGCAGAAATCATTCTTTTCATATGGCCTGGACTAATAACAACACGTGCTGTCACGGAACCAGCAGGAAGCGTAACCATCATGAAATCTAGTACAAATTCTTCTTTGGTATGGGTAACCGTCATCACATTAGAGTATACGCCACCTTTAA
This sequence comes from uncultured Dehalococcoidales bacterium, assembly GCA_964572285.1. Taxonomy (GTDB): domain Bacteria; phylum Chloroflexota; class Dehalococcoidia; order Dehalococcoidales; family JAUVZE01; genus CAZNEL01. The sequence goes on from CAZNEL010000044.1 coordinate 498, forward strand.
GATTATCAGGGAAGAGAACCGGCACTTCCTTTTGACTGACTTTCTCACTCATATTTTCCTCCTTCGGCCGTTTACCAGTTTCGTCTAAGTTTCTCGTACGCTCTATTTGTGTCGTAGACCGTTTTTGCTATTCCTAAGCTTGGAACTAATGATACTAGGGCTCCAGCCAACTGTTTAACCGCTTCCTTTCTCTGTCTTTTCTTGTATGCTCTTTTACAAGCTCTTGACCTAGCAAAGGAAATTCTCCTCTTCGCCATATTACCACTCCCTTTAACTAGCACTTCGTGTAACCGCAACTGGGGCAGACGAAGCAGCCTTCCTGATAGACAAGCAGGTTACCGCAGTCGGGGCACTGCCCGGCCAGGTTCTTGGCTAGGCCGTAGTCTTCCATTTTGGGTTTGTTATCCTCACCAGTTATATGTTTTTCCAGTACACTGGCGATGGCATCGGCGCAGGAGAGGATAGACTTGCCCTCTTCCCAGGCAATTGATGGACAGCGGATACCGCGGAGCTGCCTCACTACCGAGGCAACGTCTATCCCCGACCTTAATGCCAGGGAGATAAGCCGACAGGTAGCCTCGAGTTGTGCTGAGGCACAGCCGCCAGCCTTGCCCAAACTGGAAAATACCTCACATATTCCCCGTTCATCTGAATTTACGGTTACATAGAGATAGCCACAACCGGTGGTTACCCTCTCCGTAATACCTGAGGTTATCTTCGTCCTCTTCCTTGGAGTAAGCCCCACCCCCTCGACTATTTTTGCTTCCTTCTTGCCAGTGGTCAGCACCTGTGCATCACGACTCCTATCCCGGTAAATGGTTATCCCCTTTAAGCCCTCCTGATAAGCGAGCCTATACACCTCAGCTACGTCTTCCCGGCTAGCCTCCTGGGGAAAATTAACTGTTTTAGACACCGCATTATCAGTTGACTTCTGAAAGGCGCCCTGCATCCTGACATGCCACTCCGGAGTTATTTCATGGGCGGTAATAAATAACTGTTTGATTCCATCCGGGACTTTGTCCACATCGTGGAGTTTAACCCCTGATGCCAGTTGTTGCATAAGCTCCTCAGAATAGAAATCTTGACTCTTGGCTATTGCCTCAAAATAAGGGTTTACTTCTACCATCTGGGCGCCATCCAGAATATTTCTGGTGTAGCTCAGGGCGAAAAGAGGCTCAATGCCGCTGGAGCAACCAGCTATTAGGCTCAGGGTGCCAGTGGGGGCGATAGTAGTGCATGAGGCGTTTCTTGGCCTTAAACCATCAGGGATATCATAGATGCTACCTTCAAAAGCAGGGAAGACACCACGTTCCTTGGCTAAATCAACCGAAGCTTGGTATGCCTTCTCATTGATAAAATGCATAACATCAGAAGCAGCTTGCAAGGCTTCCTCTGAATCATAGGGAATGCCTAGCTGGATTAGCATATCCGCAAAGCCCATCACCCCAAGGCCAATCTTTCTTGTCTTCTTTGTCATTTCCTCTATTTGGGGTAGGGGGAATCTATTGACATCAATAACATTATCCAGGAACCTGACAGCCGCCTGTATTGCTTTAGCCAGTTTGGGATAGTCAATCTCAGTAGCGCTATTACTCCCCCGCAGCATTTTGGCTAGATTAAGCGAGCCCAGATTGCATGATTCGTAAGGGAGGAGGGGTTGCTCACCACAGGGGTTGGTGCTTTCAATCTTGCCTAGGTGTGGGGTGGGGTTATCTTGATTGATTCGGTCAATAAAGACAATGCCCGGGTCTCCAGTCCGCCATGCCATCTCTACTATCTTGTCAAACACTTCCTTAGCATTGAGCTTGCCCGTAACTTCTTTAGTACGCGGATTTGTTAAATTATAGTCGGCATCGGCTTTGACTGCTTCCATAAATTCAGCGGTTACTGCTACCGAGATATTGAAGTTAGTCAAGGCAGTAGGGGCGTCCTTGGCTGTTATGAACTTCATAATGTCAGGGTGGTCAACATTAAGGATGGCCATGTTTGCTCCTCGCCGCGTCCCTCCCTGTTTCGTGACATCGGTGGTAGTATCAAATACTTCCATGAAAGAAACAGGGCCACTGGCAACACCGGAGGTGGATTTAACAAAGTCGCCCTCAGGCCTCAGTCGAGAGAAGGAAAAGCCAGTCCCACCACCACTCTTGTGGATAAGTGCTGTATATTTTACAGCATCGAATATAGATCCCATTGAGTCATCAATAGGAAGAACAAAACAGGCTGACAGTTGCCCTAAATCTCTCCCGGCATTCATCAGGGTAGGAGAGTTAGGCAAAAACTCGAGGTTTGCCATCAACTGGTAGAATTCTTCTTCTTTTGCCTTAACGTCTATCTTCTTGTCATAGACGAGCTCAGCCGAGGCAATGGTCTGGGCCACCCGACGAAACATCTCTGCTGGTGACTCGATAATCTGACCATGGTTATCTTTTTTAAGATACCTTCTCTGCAAAACATGAAGGGCATTTTCTGTAAGATTGACGCTAGTAGTATACTGAGGCACCTCTGACTTAACTGTAATAATTGGCTCTGCCATTGGTTCAATCTCCTCTTGTTTAGTTGGTTCTTTTCCTGCCAAGATGTCTCTTACTATAGCCTGGATTTCAGAATCGGTAGGTAAGCGTTTTTGTTGACGGTGAGACTTTGGTACCAGGCCTTCCATCCCCGGTAGGAGAGGTTGTGGTCGTTCCAGGCGTTCAATTACCTGACTGGTGAGTCGCTCAACAAGTTGCCTATCAGCCATGCCCATAGACTCAGCGGCAGCAAAGATAGCCCGGGCAATCTGGGTTCGATCGATTGAAGTTAATTCTTTACTATTTGATTGGTTAGCCATACTCATCTCCAGCCCCCGTTTTTAGTGTTAGTGTTTACCAACTTTATTTCCTTGGTTTTTTCTACGATTTCTGGCTGGTTCCCCTAATCTATCATCGGGAAGCAGAGGCAGCTGGCTGGTAGGCACAGACGCACTGACTTCGCTACCGACTAGGGTATCTATCTCCTGTTTCAGTGCCGTGATGTCAGCAAACTCTCGGTAGACACTGGCAAAGCGGATATAGGCAATATGGTCAAGGCTCTTTAATCTTTCCATTACCATATCACCGATGATAGTTGTAGATACTTCTGCCTTACCTAGCCGATAAAGATTTGCCTCTATATCATCGGCAAGCTTTTCCACGGTGCCAATCGGTAACGGCCGTTTTTCACATGCTTTACGAAGGCCAGACAAAAGCTTATCCCGATTAAACTCCTCACGTCTCTCGTCTTTCTTAATCACAAAGAGACTGGCTGGTTGCAGTCGTTCGTAGGTAGTGAAGCGCGAGCCACAGTCCAAGCACTCACGCCGGCGGCGTATGCCTTCATTTACCTCACGGGAATCTATAACCCTGGAATCGTGAAAGCCACAATACGGACAATTCATGGTACATCCTCACCCTATTTTGTGCAATAAAACTAACATACCACAACATATAGTGGCTGTCAAGGTTATATATGGTCTTAACGCGGTAAAGAGGTGGTCATAACGTAGGCTATGATAGTGGTAGAGTAGTTTCTTTCTCTATGTAGCTCAGGATATCTGCTTCTCTTGCCGTCATCCTGCACTTCAGCGCGGGTTTTACATCCTCGTAACCTAGCAGATGGAGTATACCATGAATTATAAGGATGGCTACTTCTCTTTTTACCGGGTGCTGGCGCTCCTCAGCCTGGATAACCGCCTGGGGATAGGAAATAATTACCTCACCAAGGTGAAGCACATCATCAGGGGGAACAACGAAGGACAGAAGGTCTGTCTCCGATATTCCTTGAGGCGACGGCTCAGGGAGCATAGAGAAGGCTAGCACATCTGTGGGCCTATCTTTTCCCAGGTAATCGCGATTCAGCTCCTGTACTCTTTCTTGGCCAGTAATAACCAATCCAAGCTCTGCGTTAGAGCTAACCCCTTGGAAAACAAGGGCTTGCTCAGCTAAGTTCTGTAGCCAAGCCACATCAATATATCCCTCAAGCCCTTCATCAATTAAAACATTAATCTCCATACTTGTTAGTCATCATAGCATAGTCGGAAAAAGCCCTCAATAAGGACAAAGGTAACAGATTTGAGCAAAATAAACGGTTGTGATATAGTTAAACATGTAGTATTGAAAGGACTGCTGTCACAGACTAAGGAGGGATCGCATAGTGGTCTAGTGCGGCCGCCTGCTAAGCGGTTACCCTGGGAAACTGGGGTCGTGGGTTCAAATCCCACTCCCTCCGCCATCTAACCAGCCTAAAAATCACTGAGTACAGTTCCTGAGAGAGGTCTCAAATAAGAAATATCATTATGCCTGGTTAGTACGAAACGCCCATTTTTGTGGTTAAAAATTGTGAGCCCGCAGGTACTTTGCTCTATGTTCCAGAAATGAGAATTGTCCAAGCCGAGTAAGGCGCATATCAAAACTTTATTTACTACCCGATGAGACACTAAGACGATACTACCATCATATTTGGTTATTACCTGATATACCATTCCCATAGCCCTTGTTCTGACCTCATCCAGGTTTTCACCGCCCGGTGTCTTTACTCGCTCAGGATGGCTAATCCATTGAGTATAAAGCTCCTTGTATCTATTTCTTACTTCTTGGTGGGGTAAACCCTGCCATTCCCCAAAATCTAGATCCATCAGGCCGGGAGCAGTCACCACGTTGAGTTTGTGAAAGCTGGCAATCTTTTCGGCAGTAGCTAAGGCTCGTTTTAACGCGCTGGAGTAGATGGCATCTATCTTAATACTACTTAAGTATTCAGCCAGGAGCTTTGCTTGTTTCATGCCGGTTTCATTTAGTTCGATATCAATTCGCCCTCTAAATACCTCTTTGACATTCCATTTTGTTTCCCCGTGTCTTACCAAGAGAATCTGTGTCATCTTGCTTATCCTTATCTGTCTGTCTATTGTTGACCTGTTTATAATATGGCGCTTATCTATTATAACAACTTTTCCTCACAAATTTTAAATTAATCTCTTTTCTATACTAACCAAGTCTGCTATAATCAGCCATCAATAATAACGGTTGATCGAGTTAGTGAATAATAAACCGATGGATACAGAGACTAGACAAGAGCGCCGTGAGAGGAAGCTCAAGAAAAAACGGGAGCGTATACCCAAGCATGGCAAGAACTTGGCGAAGGTATATATGGATGCTATTCTGAAACGGCTAGGGCGTCGTGCTGTTGACAAATAGTAGCAAGAGGAGTAAAAAGAAGCAACTAAAGCAAGGAGGAAAGTAAGATGGAAACAGCCTGGTATTTCAGGCTCTTTTATATGCCTATTCTGACTTTTATAATCAGCTGGCTGCTCTACAAAATTTTGAAAGCGAAGAGGATGGGTGCCCCACAGGGAGGTAAACTCTGGATGCTGGGCAGCATGATAAGCTTAATTGTATTTATCGTATTACTGTGGTTTGTCCCGTTCAGTATTAATCTTGCTTTCTGGATCGGGCTTGGTATCACTATTTTGGGGCAGGTGGTATTTGCTCTGGGGTATATCGCTATGAGGGAGCATCCCGAGAAAAAGCAAACTGTCGTAGACTGGGGTATTTACGGGATTAGCCGGCACTCGCATGTTCTGGCTGGTATTATCACCAACCTTGGCATAATTGTCATGGGCTGGAATACAGCATCGATTTTCTACATTATTTTGTGGGTTTATTTCGTTTTAGACATCGTCTTCAGTCATTTTTATATTCTGACGGAAGAGAAAGTAAACGAGGAAAAATTCGGGTCGGAGTATGAGAACTACATGAAAAGAGTGCCTCGCTATTTCTTAATAAAGGGTTGAAGCCCGGGGCAACAATATAGAGGAGGCAGGTAAATGAAGATACGGAGGTCTATTGAAATCGCAACGCCGCCAGATAAAATCTGGCCTTTCCTAATCGAGCCTGAGAAAATCCTGAAGTGGTTTACGCTTCTCCAGAAATTTGAGTACACCAGTGAGCAGCGTAGCGGCGTGGGCACGCCCTTTTACTACGAGGAAAAATCCGGCGGCCGACTTATGAAGCTCAACTATGTAGTGACGGAATGGGTGGAGAATGAGAGGCTTGCCTTCGGCCTGACCTCGGGGTCTCTAAAAAAGGACGACCAGATATGGATTATTGAGGTTACTCCGTCAGGAAGCCGGTTTACGTTAGCAGAGGACGTCGAGATGCCCTGGGGGATTCTTGGCAAGATTATCGGCGAGTTGTTTGCTGGCAGTATGATAGCCAAGAATCTAGAAAAAATACTGGCCAATCTGAAAAAGCAGGTAGAGGCATAAGAGGATTAGCTTCTGCGAATTTGCCTAAATACCCAAGCATGGCAAAAACTTGGCGAAAATATATATGGATGCTATTTTGAAGTGATTAAGACATCATCATATTTACAGATAGTAAAAATGATGATAAAAAGAAGTAAAATTAAAAGGAAAGGAGGTCTGTCTGATGGAGGAACATTGGTGGGATGGTAAAAGGGCGTTACGTATGGCTGGTGCATGGGCGATGTGGGGTGGTGTGTGCTGGGTTCTTGGTATTATATTCGCTATATTAGGAATCGCTGCCGATGCCGCAAACGGTACTCTTGGCTTGGAGTCAGCATCCTGGTTCCTGCTGGCAATTGCTATGTTTGTGGCTAGTATACCTTGCTATCTCGGTTGGGCAGTGGGTGTGTACGTAAGTATCAAAGAAGCTAAAAAGGAGTAGCACCTAATCGATACTAATTTTGTATAGTCAACTTAAAAGGCAAGGAGGTAAAACATGCCGTATCGTTGGGAGAAGCGTGAAGACATGGCCAATGTACGTGTAGGGGGGTTTTGGGGACACGCGTGTTGGTATCTGGGGGCTATATTTGCCATTATAGGCGTCATTGCTGCTGCTACTGGTGCTGAAATCGGCCTGGGGGTGGTAGTCTGGCTCCTGCTGGCAATTTTCTTTATGGTAGCCGGTATACCCTTTTTTATGAGCATGGCGTTAGGCTGGTACTTAAAAGAGAAGAAGTAGAGCCGACGGGCTAAGGAATAGCAGCTGTTTATTCCTCTTCCCCGTTAACGGCTTCCTCCTCAAGCTGTTCCATGATGCGGGCGGCCCTGGGATAGCCGATATGCAATTTCCGTTGCAGGAAAGAGGTGGAAATTTGCTTATGTTCCTGTGCCAGTTGTCTGGCGGCATCCAGGAGCGGGTCCTCGGGGAAACCGCCCTCCCTAACAGCAGTTCCAGATGGCACCAGTTCCCCAATCTTTAGTTGGGCTGTTTCTTCTCTTCGTTGACTACCCCAGAAGTAAACCAGCCTCTCTGTCTCAGCGTCAGATACCCAGCATCCCTGGAGGCGCTTTGGTTTAGCCGAATCAGTAGGCATGTATAGCATGTCACCTCTGCCCAATAGCTTCTCCGCGCCAACCATGTCCAGAATGGTACGTGAATCCACCTGGGAGGTCACGGCAAAGCTAATACGGGTAGGAAAGTTTGCCTTAATGAGCCCGGTGACAACATCAACTGATGGGCGCTGAGTAGCCACAATAAGATGGATACCGGTGGCTCGAGAAAGCTGTGCCAGCCGGCATAAAATATGTTCTACTTCATCAAAACCGGCCATCATTAAATCGGCCAGCTCATCAATGACTAATACTAGGTACGGAAGCTTCTCTTCCCCGGTCTTGTTTTTATTGTAACCCTCAATGTTACGGGCGCCGGCAGTCGCCATTTTTTGATACCGCTTATCCATTTCCTGATTGAGCCAGCGAAGCGTACTCAAGGCTTTGTTGGTATCAACGATAACCGGTGTTGCCAGATGCGGTATGCTATTAAACGGGGTCAACTCTACTCTCTTGGGGTCAACCATGATAAGCTGGGCTTCACTGGGGGTGTTATGCATTAGCAGACAGCAGATGATAGAATTCAGACACACTGTCTTACCACTGCCGGTTGCTCCGGCAATGAGTAAGTGAGGCATCCTGGCCAGGTCACCGGCGATGGCTTCACCACCAGCACCTTTACCCAGGCCTAAGCACAGCTTGGATTTGGAAAGAATCTTCTGAAAAGCATTGGTTTCTATTACCCCCCGAAGGCTTACTGCCTCTGAAGTAGTGTTCGGCACCTCAATCCCTACTACTGACTTACCGGGCACCGGGGCTTCGAACCGAATACTGGACACTGCTAAGGCAAGGGATAAGTCATTAGCCAGCGAGGTAATTCTCTCCACTTTGACCCTGGTCTTGGAGACCTCCTTTAAATTAACAGTGACATTCCCGTCCCTGTCCTTTTCTTTAACCTCCTTCATTTTCCTGTCCCAGCCCGGTTCTACGCCGAACTGGGTAACCGTTGGCCCGGCGTTTATCTGTACTACCTTAGCCTCAACACCATAACTGTTTAGAGCCTCCTCAATAAGTTTAGCCCGCTGCATATTATCCGCTTGGCCGAATTCAAACTCAGGAGTCGTGTCAAGAATATCAATCGGTGGTAGCCGCCAGCCATCGATAGTAATCAGGGATGGTGACTCACCATATTTCTTCCAAACCTCTTGAGCTACCTGGCGCAAGTCCTGTTGTGCTTTAATGGAGGTAGTTGCTGGAGTGGCCGCTGCTTCTTTTGGGGGAATTTCGGGGGGGACTATGACCGAAGGCGGCGTTATTTTCTGAGCAGTGGTAGGTCTGGTATAAGTCTGCGGCAGAACAGGTGATTCCAGCTTCTCTCTTGTTGGTCTAGGGGCCGGTCGTAGACTAAGTTGCTTATTCAACCAGGAAAAGACACTGGAGAGAAAGCGGTAGCAAGCCCGAGGGGCTATTAGAATGATGCCAATAAGAAGTAATCCTACCAGGTGAAGTAGACTAGCCCAAATTGGGTAATCAATGATATCCTGACCAATGATAGCTTGCCCAAAGCTGCCCCCCAGATTGAAGAAGGCTAGTATTGCCCAGATAGCCAGGATGAAAGAGATAGTACCCAGCCATTTATTCCACTGATAGAGCTTCCAGCGGCGAGCCAAAGCTGATAACTGCTGTCGCCATATCACTCCTGCTATAACTATAATAGCTATAGCTATCAGGATTAGTCCCCAGCCAAACAGCCCGACAGTGCCTTCTGCTAAACCGGTAGCCCAGGCAACAAGGTTATCCCACTGCCAATATAGAACAGCTACGATGGCTACCACGAAAATAAACCGCCAGAACCAGGGTGATACTAAGAAATGAAATAACTTACCCCCAAGCGGCTTTCCTGCAGGTTTTACTCTAGGCTTACCGCTAATACCTCTGGGCATATTCTTGGTTTTAGCTTTTTTCTTAGCCATCTTAAAATAAGCTACACCTTTACCATAAATGGCAGAATCATTGGGCGGCGTCTTGTCTGGTCGTAATAAAACCTGTTTAGTGTATCTCTTACCTTAGTGCTGATATAGCCCCAATCAGCCGGACGGTCGCCCCCACGGTCCAGGATTCGGGCTACGGCATCACGACTCTTCTCCATCATCTCTTTAGAGCCTTTGTTATCAACAAAGCCCCGCGATACAATATCAGGGCGCCCTACTAGTTTGCTGGTTTGCTTGTTAACAGCAATAATTACTACTACTATACCGTCACGTGATAGCATTCTGCGGTTACGAAGAACCACGCTGCCGATGTCACCAACACTTAGCCCATCCACATACACATTACCAGCGCTTACCTTATCCGTTATCCTGGCTGTCTGTGGACTAAGCTCAAGGGTGTCACCATCCTCGAGTACGAAGGTGTTATCTTTAGGAATACCTACTGATTCGGCCAGCTTGGCGTGAAAGCTCAGGTGGCGATATTCACCATGAATAGGCATAAAGAACTTTGGTTTAACCAAATTCAGCAGTAGTTTTAGCTCTTCCTGGCTGGCGTGCCCGTGTACGTGTACTGGAGCCACCTTATCATATAATACCTGCGCTCCTTGTTTAAACAGGCTATCTATTGTTCGGTTAACCACGGCTTCATTACCGGGGATAGGGGTAGCCGAGATGACTACGGTATCACCACGCAAGATGTGAAGCTGGCGGTGGTCCCGATTAGCCATACGTACTAAGGCTGATGTCGGTTCCCCCTGGCTCCCGGTGGTAGCAAAGACAATCTTATTATGCGGTATACTGTGAAGTTCATCAAGGCGAGCTAGGACCCCATTTGGGGCATTGAGGTAGCCTAGCTCCAATGCCATACGTGTCGTATTGCTCATATTACGTCCAACAATAGCGACCCGGCGTTGATGCTTGGCAGCTGAATCAATTATCTGTTGAATACGGGAGATCAGTGAGGAAAAAGTAGCCACGATCACTCTGCCCGATGCATTGGCTATAACCTGGTCTAAGGTTTCACCGACCACCCTTTCTGACGGAGTATAGCCGGGTAGTTCGGCATAGGTGGAGTCGGAAAGGAGAAGCAGAACTCCTTGGGCACCCAGTTGGGCCAGTCGGGATAGGTCAGTTGGCTTACCATCAACTGGCGTATAGTCGAGCTTAAAATCTCCGCTGTGAATTATGGTTCCCACCGGGGTATGAATGATTAGTCCTACTGCATCGGGTATGCTATGACAAACTGGGAAAAACTCGATTTTAAAACTACCCAGTGTAAACTGCTCCCCGGGTGATATTACCTTCAGCTCAGCGCCCGCCAATGCCTTTCGTTCTTTTAATTTGACGGAGATAAGTCCCTGGGTAAGCTTAGTTGCATACAACGGTACATTAATTTGGGGTAATAGGTACGGAAGTGCGCCGACATGGTCTTCATGCCCGTGGGTGATAATGATACCCTTTATTTTCTCCCGTCTTTCCAGCAGGTAGCTGAAGTCAGGAATTACTAAGTCGATGCCCAGCATCTCTTCTGATGGAAACATTAACCCGGCATCAATGATGATAATATCATCGGCATATTCCATGACCATCATGTTCTTGCCGATTTCACTTAGTCCCCCTAGAGGGATTATCTTTAATTTTGGTTTGACCATAATCTTAAGTCTCAAACATATTTAACTGCTTTGGTTCTTCCTTGGCTTCAGGTATGTTCTTTGCCTCAGCAACGAGAGGCGGAATTTTAAGCATATCATCTTCTATAGTGTGGCGTAGGCTGTACTGGTGAAGGGCTGCCGCCGGGTGATACATAGCATAATAGATGATACCATCCTGTTTCTGGGCAGTACCATGAACCTTGCTGATGCTCTTGCCTGGGAAGAACGTGGCCATTGCATAACGTCCTAGGGTGACAATCATCTTAGGACGAACAAGCTCAATCTGGCGCTCTAGCCAGTAGCGGCAGGCGAGTATTTCACCAGGGAGCGGGTCACGGTTCCCCGGGGGACGAGCCTTGATTATATTAGTAATGTAAACCTTCTCTCGCTGTAAATTAACGGAGGACAGTAGTTGATCTAGGAATTGACCTGCTGGCCCAACAAACGGGCGCCCCTGCTGGTCTTCATGCCAGCCCGGTGCCTCACCGATAAGCATAATATCGGCGTTTTCTGAGCCTTCGCCGGGTACCGCTTTGGTTCGGTGTTTGGCTAATTCGCACCGCCTACAGCGTCTAATTTCTTCATGAAGTTCACTTAGCGTCGACATGTCAGATAACAATCTATAGAAAAACCCAATTAGCCTTATGATAGCATTACTTATATGTCAAGTCAATGCTATGTCTCAGTCGGTAGAGCCAAGCAGAGTTGCAGCGTCAGCATCCATTTTAGAAGGCTTTCTCGGTTGAACTACTTATGCGTGAGCTATCAGGTTTGAAGTGATAGGCTACCTCAGCAGGCAGTTGAGGCAAAACAAAGCAGCTATAATTATCGTTAGGAAAAAGGTGCCTACTAGTAGCACGATATAGCTCCAGTGGAAGGGCAGCCTTGTTTCCTTTCGGACTTTGGCGGCAGTTTCTTTGCCTTGAGTAAAACGCCGGACATAAAAGATAGACCAAACGATTATCCCACTGCTTAAAGTGAGCAGAATGATTACCATTACGGTAAGAATAATTGTACTCATCTATTTATTAACCTAATGGTTACCAGATGAAAGTTACCAGTTTTAGGCTTGGTTGTCAACAGGTTAAAACAGAGTAAGAATAAGCGACTTTTCCCCAGACTCTACTTGACATTTAACACGGTATTAGCTAAAATATAATTACAAGGAGAGTAGTCTCCTTGCCGAGACTTAGCAGAAGGAGGGAAGGTGTGATGAAGTTAGCTATGCTGTGCCGAAGAATCTTTCCCAAGATTGGCTCCTTGCTGGTAGGTTGTAGCGGGTGAGGTTGAGTAACCGGCGAGGAGCGAGTAGAAGGTTCCCGAGCTCCTTGTGAATTATTTAAAAAGCTCTCTTTTAATAGGGGCTATTTGGTGTAGATAACCAAAAGGGAGGAGTAGGGAACGAAGAAGCTAGGATTTGTCTAGTAAGAAGTAGGTTTCTGAAGCGAGGTGCGTTGGAAACCTACTTTTTTTAATGTTTTTTCTGGTTAGATTTAGTCGTTATTTATGAGTGTATTTGCATATTAAATAGGGGTAAATGAAATAAATAGACAGGAGAGAATATCGTGATTCTAGAAAGACTGGTAGTGGGGCCACTTGCCTCCAATTGCTATATTGTCGCCTCTGAGATGACCAGGAAGGGAATGATAATTGACCCTGGTGATGAAGCCGATAAAATTCTAAAAAAGGTTAATGATTTACAGCTAGACATCAAAACTATTGTATTGACTCACGGTCATTTTGATCATATTGGTGCAGTAAAGGCTACCAGTGAGGCGACTGGTTCTGAAGTTTGTATTCATCCTGATGACGCCGGAGCTCTTCAGGGACAGCATAAGAGTAACTTTTTCTCCATGTCTTATCCAGCAGCTTCGTCTCCGAAGAGGTTAATTAATGATGGGGATGATATAAACATTGGTGACTTACATTTCTTAGTCCTTCATACACCGGGCCATACTCCCGGTGGTATCTGTTTGCTGGGGCAGGGGGTAGTATTCACCGGTGATACCCTGTTTAACCATAGCGTAGGTAGAGCTGATCTACCTGGCGGTAGCTATAAACAACTACTTAATAGCCTGCATATTAAACTAATGGTTTTACCTGATGAGACTCTGGTTTACCCGGGACATGGCCCCGGGACAACTATTAGTGCCGAGCGCCAGGGTAATCCGTTTCTTCGTGGCTAACCTTATAGTGGGAAGAGTAAGAAAGGGCTCTCGATGTTGAGAGCCCTTTTCCGTTTCTATGGTAGTTTTCCTCTAAAGAATCCATAAGGGACAGAGTACCAAGGCTACTGTGGCTATCAGTTTGGCTACAATGTGCAGGGAAGGCCCGACAGTATCCTTAAGAGGGTCGCCTACCGTGTCACCTACTACACCGGCAGCGTGTGGAAACGAACCCTTGGGGAGAACATTTCCGGCTTCGTCTTTGAGCTGTCCGTCTTCGATGTACTTCTTGGCGTTATCCCAGGCACCGCCACTGTTGTTCATGAAAGAAGCCATCAGAATAGATGCTATGGTGCCTACCATCAGGAAAGCACCGACTGCCATTGGAGCATCATAGCCGGGTATGAATCTGAAGATAACCCCGACAGCTACGGGAAGCAGTATGGGTAGTAGTCCGGGGGCGATCATCCCTTTTAATGCTGCCCTGGTGGTAATATCCACCGCTCTGGCGTAATCTGGCTTGGAAGTTCCTGCCATGATGCCGGGGTCAGCCTTAATCTGGCGCCGAACTTCATCAATGATCTTGCTTGCCGCTCCTCCCACTGATTTAAGTGCCCAGGAGCTAAACAGGAAGACCATCATAATGGCGATAACACCGCCGATAAAGACTTCAGGGCGAACGAGGTTGACGTTAAACATTGTTCCTTCCGTGCCCTGGAAAATCATGACTCTATCAAAGTAAGCCTGGAACAGGAGGAAGCCAGCCAGCCCGGCTGAAATCATGGCATATCCCTTGGTTAAAGCTTTGGTGGTATTACCGGTAGCGTCAAGATGGTCAGTAATTCTTCTTATCTCGGTGCCGGCATGAGTGAACTCGTTAATGCCGTTAGCAT
>CAZNEL010000045.1:0-14303 GCA_964572285.1 uncultured Dehalococcoidales bacterium
ACCCCCGACCTCTGCGATGCGAACGCAGCGCTCTCCCTATTGAGCTATATCCCCAAACTACATTTAAATTATAGCATATATGCCAATTTTTGGTATGGTAGCTTACCGGGAGTTTTGCCTCTTCAGAGTAAACCTTTCTTGCCAGTCAGCACTATTATTGCTATACTAAAGTGTGCTATGAACTACGAGACCATTATTGGGCTGGAGGTACATGCCCAACTGCTAACTAAGAGCAAGATGTTCTGCCGTTGTAGTGCTGACTATGCCGGCATTTCACCTAATACTCTTGTCTGTCCGGTGTGTCTTGGGATGCCTGGTGTTCTACCCACTATCAACAAGCAGGCAGTAGAGTATACCATAATGACCGCACTGGCACTCCACTGCACCATCTCTGGTTATACCAAGTTTGACCGTAAGAATTATCCATACCCTGACTTGATGAAAGGCTATCAGATTTCTCAATATGATGCCCCTATCGGACACCAGGGCTGGCTTACTATTGAGGTTAACGGTAAAAAGAGGCGGATAGGCATAACCCGTGTTCACCTTGAGGAGGATGTAGCTAAGCTGACACATCGCAACCCTTCAATTGGTGAATCCTATAGCCTGGTGGATGTTAATCGGGCTGGAGTGCCGCTGATGGAGGTTGTCGGTGAGCCAGACCTGCGTTCTCCAGAGGAAGCCCGGCAGTATCTGGTGAAGCTGCGCAGTATACTCCGTTACCTGGGTGTATCTACGGGTAATATGGAAGAGGGGAGTTTCAGGTGCGATGCCAATATCAGCATTCGCCCTGAGAGTAGCCGGGATTCTCTGGCTAAAGCTGAGGTCAAGAACATGAACAGCTTTAAGGCAGTCTATCAGGCTTTAGAGTATGAAGCCAAACGTCAGAGAAAAGTGGTAACCGAAGGCAGAAGACTTACCCAGGAGACTAGAGGTTGGATAGAGGAAAAAGGTAAAACTGTTTCCCAGCGTAGCAAGGAATATGCCCACGATTATCGTTATTTCCCTGAGCCTGATCTACCACCACTTATGTTGAGCCATGAGCGGGTGGAGGAGATAAGGGCGAAACTTCCCGAGCTCCCTGAAGCCAGGCGTGACCGTTTCCTGGCTGAATACGGACTGCCACTTTATGATGCCAGCCTGCTTACTGGTTCTAAGGACATGGCTGACTACTTTGAGGATTCTCTTAAAACTGAAGGGTATAAAAAACTGCCGCCGGATAAGGTAGCTAAAGAGGTGAGCAACTGGCTTTTGGGTGAAGCTAGTCGTATAATGAATGCTAATAGTATTGGCATTGCTGAGTTTAGCGAAAAGGTAAGGCCTGAGCAGTTTGCCAGATTATTGGCCATACAATTGCAGGGAGTTGTTAATGCTGCCACTGCAAAACCCCTACTTGAGGAAATGTATAATACCGGCAAAGATGCCGATGAAATTATTGCTCAGCAGGGACTTAGTCAGATTAGTGATACCCGGCAGCTTGAAGAGACAGTTAGCCGGGTGATAGCTGATAATGAGCAGGCTTTAGCCGATTTTAAGGCGGGGAAGGCGCAAGCGGTCAAGTTTTTTGTTGGGCAGGTAATGAAGGCCACTAAAGGCCGAGCTAACCCTAAAGTGGTAAACGAACTACTGAAAAATAAGTTAGCCGAAGTTTTGTCTGGTAGAGAGTGAGGATAAGATGCAAACCTACCTTAGTGTGGCTCAAATAATATTATCTATAACTTTGATAATGGCTGTTCTGTTGCAGGTTAGAGGTGGGGGATTGGGGGGTATCTTTGGCCAGCCAGATAGTGTGTATAGGACTAAGCGGGGGCTAGAAAAGACGCTATTTCAACTTACCATAGCCCTGATGGTTCTGTTTGTCATTATCGCTGTCCTGCTCCTCATGGTTAGCTAATAATCAATCGTAATGTTTGGAGCATGATGGGTGCCATAATAACTTTCACCACTGATTTTGGCTTGAGTGATGCGTACGTAGCTGCTATGAAAGGGGTGATACTCGGTATCAATCCTGAAGCGAAACTGATTGATATTTGTCACACTATTAAACCTCAGAATATCTCGCAGGCGGCTTTCGTGCTGAGCACGGCCTACAGATTTTTCCCCCAGAAAACAGTGCATTTGGCAGTCGTTGACCCCAGGGTTGGCACGGAACGAAGGGCAGTTATTTTGAGAACCCTATCGGCTGACTTTGTTGCCCCCGATAATGGCATCTTGAGCCATGTTATACAGGAATTATCTGTTAAGCAAATAGCCAGTAATGATAATCTGCAGCAAAGAGAGCTTGAGCCGAGATTAGAAGCCGTATCGATCACCAAGTCTCAATTCTGGCGGACGCCAACCAGCAATACCTTTCATGGGCGTGACATATTCGCCCCGGTAGCTGCTTTGCTTTCCCTGGGCTTTCCACCAATTAACTTCGGTGAAGCGATAACTTCGCTGGCCATGCTACCACTGCCCCAACCCCATCGGAGACCGGATGGCTCGTTGGTGGGGCATATCCTCCATGTTGATAACTTTGGCAATCTGATTACTAATGTTAGGAGAAGTGATTTATCACTGATTAAGGAGCCAATCACTGTTGAGATTGGTGACCGGGTTATTTCAGGTCAAAGCAATACCTATGCTGAAGGTAGCGGTTTACTGGCTCTCATCGGTAGCAGCGGCTACATGGAGGTTTCATTAAGAGGGGGAAGTGCCACTGCTTTTCTTGAAGCCGAGGTGGGAAGCGAGGTAAAAATAAGGCGACAATAAGAAAAGTGAAGTTAAAAAGATGGTTGTTAGTCATCAGAGCCCCGTTTTTACCCCTCTCGGTAGTTCTGGTTTTCCTGGGTACGTGCATTGCCTGGTATGATGGTGCCTTTCATCTCGGATATGCTCTGCTTGCTTTCTTCGGGCTGTTGTTAGCACACATCAGTGTCGATGTCTTTAACGAATACTTTGACTATAAGAGTGGAGTAGACCTGGCTACTAACAGGACTCCTTTCAGCGGGGGTAGTGGTGCTCTTCCAGGTGGTCTTATCTCTCCCAGGCAGACACTGTGGCTGGGGGTGGGTTGCCTGGTGGCGATTATACCGGTGGGTATCTATTTCACGATCGTCAGCGGCTGGCTTCTGTTGCCGCTGCTTTTAGTGGCTGCTGCGTGTATTATCCTGTACACTCCTCTTATACTGAAGATGGGATGGCCGGAGTGGGCTCCCGGGCTAGGGCTAGGAGCTTTACCAGTTCTGGGGGCTTATTTCGTGCAGACTGGTGCTTATACCCTCCCCAT
Source organism: uncultured Dehalococcoidales bacterium (assembly GCA_964572285.1). GTDB lineage: Bacteria > Chloroflexota > Dehalococcoidia > Dehalococcoidales > JAUVZE01 > CAZNEL01. Next base: position 3,269 of record CAZNEL010000045.1, read on the forward strand.
GGTTATTGCCTGTATACCCTCCGGTATTCTGGTGCATAACCTGCTTCTCTTAAACGAGTTTCCTGACGTGGAAGCTGATCGCAAAGGGGGTAGGAAAACCTTACCCATTGCTATCGGTGGAGCAAAGGCAAGCATAGTCTATTCAGCTCTGACTATAATAGTTTATTTGTGGATAATTGGTGCAGTGGTGGCGAAACAAATGCCCGTTTTTTCTTTATTAGCATTGCTGACACTCCCCTTCGCTATCAAGGCAATTCAGGGGGCTTTAAATTATAAAGATATGAACAAACTCATCCCAGCTATGAAGAATAATGTTCTGGTTGTTCTTTTAACCCAACTGCTACTGGGTATCGGTTATATTCTAGCCGTTGTATTTTGATATGATGGTTCGCGGTCTTAGTATTTCGAGTTTTTACTGAGGTGTTAGGTATGGCAGTTGACCTGGTTTTATTACATGCACCGAGTGTGTATGATTTTAGGCAAAAGACCATTCTTTACGGGCCGGTCAGTGACTTGATTCCCCCATCCCCGGTTTTCGAGATGTATCCTATCGGGCTTGCCAGCATTGCCGAGTACCTCGAGCGCGCCGGCTACCGGGTACGTATTGCCAATCTTGCTGTGCGGATGATGCAAGATAAAAACTTTAACGTCAAGAAATTCTTAAAGCGATTGAAGTCACCAGTATTTGGCATAGATTTGCACTGGCTGTTGCATTGCAACGGTTCTATTGAAGTGGCTCGGCTGGTAAAAGAGTGCCACCCTGACTCAAAGGTGATATTTGGTGGGTTGTCCTCCTCCTATTTCTATCGGGAATTGATGGAATATCCTGAGATAGACTTCGTGATGAGGGGTGATTCTACCGAAGAGCCCCTGGTCCGGTTTATGGACTGCATAAAGAGAGGGGTAGAACCAGAAGAAGTCCCCAACCTTGTCTGGAGAGATAATAAAGGGGAGATACGAGAAAATCCTTTTTCGCATGTTCCTGATGATATCAGTGGAGTGATGGTTAACCACTATACCAATACTGTGTGTTCAGTAATCAGATACCGTGACCTTGCCAGTTATACTCCATTTAGCGGTTGGACAGACTACCCGATTACAGCGGTATTAACCTGCCGTGGTTGTATCGAGCACTGTGTTATCTGCGGGGGATCTGCTACGGCCTTCCGGCAGTGTTATAACCGGAGTAAACCTGTTTTTCGCTCTCCTGAATCAGTGATTGCAGATGTAAAGCAGATTGAACGCTTCAGCAGTGGCCCTATATTCATTCTGGGGGATCTACGCCAACCGGGGGATGACTATGCCAGTGAGGTATTAAAGTTATTACAGAAGAAAAGGGTGAGGAATCAATTCATACTGGAACTATTCTCTCCAGCGCCAATGGAGCTTGTGCAACAGATGGGATCAGCTTGCCCCGGATTTTGTCTAGAGATTTCTCCTGAGTCTCATGACCCTGAAGTAAGAAAAGCTAGTGGACGTAATTATTCTACTGAAGACATGGAGCAGACTTTTAGTGACGCTCTGGATGCCGGATGCAGCCGCCTGGATGTATTCTTTATGATCGGGTTACCAAAGCAAACCACGCAATCTGTCATGGAAACAATCGATTACTGCGACTATCTACTCCAGAAATTCAAGGGTGATAAGCGGCTGGGTTTATTTATTGCCCCGTTATCACCGTTTCTTGACCCGGGTAGCATGGGCTTTGAGCAGCCGGAGCGTCACGGTTATCGCGTTTTGTTTCGAACTCTCAAGGAACACCGCCAGGCGCTACTGTCACCGAGCTGGAAATATTCTCTAAACTACGAAACGGAGTGGATGACCCGCCACCAGATTGCCGATGCTGCATATGAATCCATACTTCGCCTTAATAGACTGAAGGTTAAATATGGGAATATCTCTCAGGAGCTGGCTGATATCGGAGAGCAGCGTCTTAGTGCAGCCAGAGAGATGATGTACCGCATTGATGACTTAATGGCTAGTGGTAAACTTGAAGAGGAATTGCCACGTTTGAAGCCAGAGGTCGATAAGATAAATGCTTACCCGGTAAGTGATAAGATACAGTTAATGCTGCCTGTTGGCACTGTTAAGCTGAAACCCTGGCGCGCCCTTTGGAATATGATGACTAGGCAGTGATTATTCCAGTACTACTCCAGTACCGTAGGCTAAAATCTCAGAGGCGTTTTGCATCACCATTGAGGTAGTGAAGCGCATACTGACCACGGCATTGGCTCCCTGCTTTTCGGCATCTTGTACCATTCTCTGAATAGCCTGTTCTCTGGATTCAGCCATCATCTTGGTATATTCAGTTATCTCACCGCCCACTATTCCCCGCAGCCCCGCCATAATATCCCGGCCCATATGCCTTGCCCGTATGGTGCTACCCTTAACTATGCCGATAGTCTTGATAACTTTTTTGCCCTCTACCTGCTCCGAGGTGGTAATAATCATCTTTCAACCTCCTTAAAGTCTTCGCTCTTGTCTTTTTTGAGACGGTCTTTAATAGCTATGCCAATAAGAACGAGTACGCCTACCCCAATAGCACCGGAGGCTATTCTGATAAGCAGCGGTATGCCGCTATCCATAAAGAAAGCCTGAACCGACCAACCAATTAAGACCAGCATACCCAGACCAATCAGGATAAAGGCTACATTTTGCCACATAACTTACCTCCTGGAGACTATCGCTTATACTTCCAAACCGTGCCCTTTGGTGTATCCTCAAGGGATTGTACCCAGTTCAGTAAGAAGTTTATCGAGATCCTCAGCCGCTGGAGTACGTCTCCATATCCTCTTTGTTTCCTGAGGAGTGTCTTCCAAGTCAACCCCAAGGTCGGCCAATCTTTTTCGTATTTCATCCGCCCGCTGCCAGTTCTTGTTTTTGCGGGAGTTTACCCGCTCCTCAACAAGCTGATTTACACGGGTACTGACCGTATCAGGTATGACCGTGGCCTCTGCGCTCAACATTATTGAACCTTTAAACGAAGCTTGTCCATAGATTATTCGCGGAAGCTTTAACCCCAGCACTTCCCGTGCCAGCGACAGGAGGGTGCTTTGCGCCTTATTAATGCTAATACCGTTATCGCCAGCCTGATTTATTGCCCGGGCTAAATCAAAAAGAGTTGCCAGCGCTTGCGGGGTATTGAAGTCATCGTCCATGGCCTCAAGGAACTGCTGCCGGTATGGCTCGGCATCCAGAACCTCTCCGTTACCACCGGCAGTGTCCTCTCTGGAAACCACCCGCTGCAATCTTTTAATGCCAATCCGGGCTGCCTCCAGCGCGGCCACAGAATACTTCAGCGGGCTACGGTAGTGCGAGTTGAGGACAAAGATACGGAGGGCATCGGCGCTGTATTTCTCAAGAGCCTCTTTTATGGTTATCAGGTTGCCTAGGGACTTGCTCATCTTGTCCCCGCCGAACTGCACCAGCCCGTTGTGCAGCCAGTATTTAACGAACGGCTTTTTACCGGTAAAACTCTCCGATTGGGCTATCTCGTTTTCGTGGTGAGGGAAAATCAGGTCTTGCCCCCCGCCATGAATATCGATAGTCTCCCCCAAGTATTTCAGGGACATGGCGCTGCACTCGATGTGCCACCCCGGTCTACCCGGACCCCACGGGCTTTCCCACGAAGGCTCACTCGGCTTTGCTGCCTTCCACAGGACAAAATCCATGGGGTCTTCCTTCTCTTCCCCGATTTCGCAGCTTGCCCCAGATCTCATGGAGTCCAGACTGCGGTGAGCCAGCTTTCCATAGTCAGGGACATTCCTCACCCGGAAATAAACGCTGCCGTTTACCGGATAGGCATAGCCCTTATCTACCAGCCCCTGGACTATCTCGATAATCTTGGGGATTTCCCCGGTGGCGCGGGGGTAAATATCAGCCGGGGCGATATTTAAGGCAGCCATATCAGCAAAATAGCTGTCAGTATATTCCTTTGCCAGGTCGTGAGTAGGGATACCACGCTGATTGGCGCGGTCTATAATCTTGTCGTCAATATCGGTGACGTTTTGCACATACTTTACCTTGTAGCCACGAAACTTGAGATAACACTGAATTGTATCAAAGATGATATAGCTCATAGCATGACCCAGGTGAGCATCAGAGTAAGGGGTAACACCGCAGACATACATCTTGGCTTCTTTACCCTGGGGGATAAACTCCTCTTTTTGTCCTGATAGCGTATTAAATACCTTCATTATTATTTACATCCTTCCAGCATGGCGACGGCCTGGACAGCTATCGCTTCACCTCGGCCGATAAATCCTAACCTCTCTGAGGTCGTCGCTTTTATACTGACTTGACTAATGTCTATGGCTATAGTTTGACATAATATAGTTCGTATGCGGTCAATGAAATCACTAAGTCTGGGCTCTTCAGCGATAATGGTAGCGTCTATATTGCTAACCTGCCAGCCATTCCTTGCCAGCTCATCTCTTACCCTCTCCAGCAGAATCAGGCTGGAAATACCATCGTACTGTGGCTCACCGGGAGGAAAATGACTGCCGATATCTCCCAGTGCTGCTGCTCCCAGCAGGGCATCAATAATAGCGTGTGTCAGCACATCGGCATCACTCCAACCAGTAAGGCCTTTGTCAAAAGGTATTTCCACACCTCCCAGTAATAACTTACGCCCCGGGGTCATGGGGTGGACATCATATCCTATGCCAACTCGTATCTTATCTTTCATAGTTTTGCCACAGAGCCTCAGCTAAAACTAGGTCATCCGGAGTGGTTATCTTTATATTATTATAACTTCCCATATATAGCTTAACCTTATAACTCAATCTCTCTACAAGCGTGGCATCATCGGTTACCTCAACCGTTGCCTGTTGGTAGGCCTTGGTTATTATATCAGAGCGAAATATCTGCGGTGTCTGCACTGCCCATAGAGATTGCCGAGATGGTGTATTCTGAACTACTCTATCATTATCGGTTATTTTAATGGTGTCAGTAACTGGTACTGCGGCTACTGCAGCGCCGGTTTCTCTGGCAGTATCCAATCCGTTCTCAATTAACTCTACAGATACTAATGGTCGGGCGCCATCATGGATTATTACCCATTGGCATTGATTGAGTTGACTGAGCCCAGCGGCTACTGAATCCTGGCGACGCTTTCCACCCAGGCAGATTCTGGTTACCTTAGTCCATTCCTGCTCAGCGACAAGGCGGTGGCACAGCTCAAGGTTTCCCCCGCTTACTACCAGCACTATCTGGTTAACAGACTTACACTGCTGAAAAATATCAATTACCCTGGCTAAGACGGGTTTACCGTCTATAGGGGCAAATAGCTTATCCACACTGCCCATCCGTTCACTTGTGCCCGCCGCCACGATAACAGCACCTACTTTTTCTCTTTTATCCATTTTCTTAACCTTGGCTATGTTCATTATAAAACAAAAAGCAGCGCAGTATCTACACCAGCAGGGGTGTGGCTCATTTAAGATTATAATGTTAGAATGATTATCAGTTTGTTGGTTATCAATCTTAGGAGGCTGGCAATGAAAGTAGGTAGTTATATCGATACTACACCTGTTCAGGAACTACCCGGTGTGTTTAAGCGGGATGTCATTAGTGCTGGTGATGGTGCCCCGAACTTCTGCATGCGTGTCTTCGAGGTTGAACCTGGTAGCTCAACCCCGTTGCATGTTCACCAGTGGGAACATGAAGTGTTTGTTCTGTCCGGTCAGGGAGTAGTGAAAAGCGAGGGGAAGGAGGCTCAAATAGCTAAGGATAGTGTTGTCTTTGTGCCACCTAACGAACAGCACTGCTTTCTTAATATCGGCAACAAACCACTGCGCTTTATCTGTGTCATCCCGCTAATTCCATAAAATACTACTCGTTGGACTGCATGAGTAGCTGACTGGCAAAACTAGTTGGGCGAGCATTTTCCAGCACTATCCTCCTGGTCAATCTTGCACTTAATATACTACATCTGGAAGCTATTCCCTATCTGGGAGAAATTGGCAATCACTAATTCGGGGGCTGTCTATCTTCTTGACAAGTAACTCAATGTGGTGCTAGAATTCGGGCCAATGGAATAGGCAAAGCGAACCTGAGATTCGTCCGTTGGGTTGTTAGGTAAGCTGGCGATTGCGGGATATAACTGGGAGATTCAAGTAGTACCAGTAAAGTAGTTAAAGCGTTACCCGAGAAATCACAGGAGTAAATCCAGTGACTGTTGATACTGAGCGGGTATTGAAGCATAGTTCTATTGATAAAAGCGATAATCCTTGCTGCTGGCCCCAACTCAATAGTGTATGACCAAGCAGAAAATCTTCTTCATGTGCGGAAAGCCTTGCTGGCTTCGCTTATGGTTGACGGTAGTTCACTGGAAAATATCTAGTATTGCAGGTTTCACAAAGAAGCGCTGGGAGGGAGTATATGACTACAATAACATTAAATGTCAATGGTGTTGAACATGAAGTTGAGGTAGCGCCGCATCACACGCTTCTCGAGGTACTAAGGGACAAACTAGGCTGTACCGAGGTAAAGAATAGTTGCAATCAAGGAGAATGTGGTGCCTGTACAGTATTGGTCAATGGCAAACCAGTCTCCTCCTGTTTGACGTTGGCTATGCAGGCTGATGGCAGGAAGATAATTACCGCCAGGGGACTAGCTAAAGATGGTAAGCTGCACCCTTTGCAGGAAAAGTTCATAGAATATGGGGCAGTTCAATGTGGCTATTGTACACCAGGCATGCTTTTGGCGGCTAAAGCACTCCTGGATGAAAACCCACATCCCAGCGAAGAAGAGGTGCGAATGGCCATATCGGGTAATATCTGTCGCTGTACCGGCTATCAGCAGATAGTAGAGGCTATCATGGCAGCGGCTGCCGAACAATAATGTGGAGAGTTATAAATCCTGGGAAAGGAGATATAAGGTTATGAATAGTACAAAAACTATCTTCCGGCCGTCGGGGTATTTTAAGCCTACCAGTGTGGCGGAAGCAATTCAGTTATTAGAGCAGCATAGCGAGGGCGGTTGGTTCCTTGCCGGGGGCACCGACCTCCTGGTAGAGAAGGACACTCAAGTAGAGGTGCTTATTGATATCACTGGCCTGGGGCTTAATTATATCAAATTTGATGATGGAGGGGTAAAGATAGGAGCGGCCACTACTTTTGCTGAGATTGCTGTCTCTCCTGTTTTACAGAAAGATCCCTATAACATTCTGGCTCAGGCTGCTCAACAGATGGGGACTCCCCAGGTGAGGAACATGGCTACTATCGGTGGTAATATTTGCCATGCAGTGCCCTCTGCTGACAGTGCTCCGGCTCTTCTGGCTCTTGATGCTACTCTTAAGGCTACGAGCAAAGCTGGAGAGAGGTCACTCAATATTATCGAGTTTTTCCTAAATGTACGGAAGGATGCCCTGGGAAAGGGTGAGCTATTAACCGAGATTCAGTTACCGATGTTTCCAGACCACACCGGGGCAGCCTTTCTTAAGAAGGGGAGAGTAGCCGTGGTAGACTTGGCTGTGGTCAATACTGCTGTCCGGGTTACACTAAACAATAACAATACCTGCCAGGGTGTACGCATTGTTCTGGGGGCGGTAGCGCCAGTTCCGCTACGGGCGAGGGAGGCTGAGGCGATACTGGAGGGTAAAGAGCCGCAGGGTGAGCTTCTGGAGAAGGCGGCTATCCAAGCGGCGGAAGAGATAAAACCGATTAGTGACGTTCGCAGTTCAGCGGAGTATCGGAAGACCTTAAGCCGCGTAATAGTTGAGCGGGCGTTAGTTGAGGCAGTAGCTCAAGCACGTGCTTAAAGTATGGGCAATCAATTATCTTAAGGATAGAGGTGTATCATGAAAGAAAGAGAGGGATTCCTGGTTATAGGGAAGAACCATCCCAGGGTGGAAGTTGAAGAGAAGGTAACGGGGGAATACGAGTATATTGGTGATATATCCTTACCGGACATGCTACATGCCAAGATATTACGCAGCCCCTATGCTCATGCGTTGGTCAAGAGGATTGATACCTCGAAGGCAAGGACATTGCCTGGTGTGAAGGCAGTGATAACTCACGAGGATGTTAAAGATCGGTGGTTCTCTCGCGCTCCGGGTACCCATTCATCCAACCCGAGAAGCCTGGACACCCGTATTATTGATGACAAGATGCGTTATGTCGGAGATAGAGTAGCAGTGGTAGCGGCGACCAGTCTTGAGGTTGCTGAGGAAGCGCTGGGGTTGATAGAGGTTGAGTACGAGGAGTTGCCATTTGTTACTGACCCTATCGAGGCTATGAAACCTGGTGCTCCGGTGATACACGAATCAGTAAAAATTGCTACTGAGGATGTGCCAGTTAAGAACAATATATTAGGGCCAACTTACATGTCTATCGGAGATGTAGAGCAAGGCTTCAAAGAGGCTGATCTGGTGGTTGAGAAAGAATTCAGGAGTGGACGTGCGCATAACATGCCTATGGGCCGTCCCGTGTGTGTTTGCCGGCCCCTTTCTGGGGGAAGGCTGGAAGTTTGGAACCAGACTCAAGGTATCCATGTTACCCGAATGTGTATGGCTGCTTCTTTGGGCATACCCATTAGCAAGATTAACGTTCATCGCGTATCGCTGGGGGGAGCTTTTGGCTTCTACACATACCTTAAGTATTGTGATATAATCGGAGCCTTCTTAGCTATGAAGACCGGTCGGCCGGTCAAGATTGAGCAGAGCCGGGAAGAGATGTTTTATGATGGTGGGCGGCATCCGGCAGTGATGAAGTTGAAGATGGGAGCCAAGAAGGATGGTACCATCACAGCCATGAGTATGTGGATTGTTGACGGCGTTGGAGCCTACGTTTCCGGAACCAGTATTTGTAAACTTGAATGTGGTTTCTTCATGTCTATGTATAACTGTCCCAACAAGAGGTTTGATGGTTACTCAGTGTATACCAATACCCCACCCAAAGGTTCAATGCGTGGAGCAGGAAACCCCCAACAGAACTTCGCTGTTGAACAGATGATAGACATTATTGCTGAGAAACTTAACATAGATCCGCTGGAGTTACGCCTGAAGAATAAATCTTCATTAGGCAGCACATTTTATGGGCAAGGGCCTGATGTCTACTGCTCTATAAAGAGCGATGGTACCGAGCAGCTTCTCAGAGAGGGTGCTAAACGGATTGGCTGGGAGCAAAGAAAAGCTATTACTCCTTATAAAGATAGACCCTGGATAAAACGGGGTATTGGCTTAGCCCGTGGTTTTCACACCTCTGGCTCCTCGAGTGCTTCTAGCGAGAAACCTTCTCGGCTAATTCTTGACTATAGTGGAGCTATAGTCAAAATGAACGAGGACGGTACGGCTAATTTGAGCATTGCCGCTTGCGATATGGGCACCGGTAATATTACCGCTATGGCTGCCATTGCTGCCGAAGAACTGGGTATCCGTTATGAAGACGTGATTGTGACCGAAGCAAATACGGATAACACGCTATGGGAGTACTGGATTCACTCCAGCCGCTCTGTCTATTCTGTAGGAACAGCAGTTAAGAAGGCTAGTGGTAATGCTAAGAAAATCGTTCTGGACTGGGCAGCTAAGATGCTGTCGGTACCTGTTGAACAACTAGAAGCTAAGAATAATCGCATATATCCTAAGGCGACACTGGCTAAGGGGATAAGCTTCAAGGAAGTGTTGGAATACGCTCAATCTCAGGATTGGGGTACTGCCTTTGGTACTGCCTCGGGAAGTTCTCCTGCTTGCCCTCCACACTTTGTAGTTACCTTCGTCGAGGTTGAGGTTGATACCATGACCGGCGAGGTGAAAGTGGTACGGGCAGTGCATGCGGCTGATGTAGGTACGCCCATTCTTCCTGATGCTATCAGGGGACAACTCATAGGAGGGTTGCATATGGGGTTGGGATTTGCCTTAACCGAGGGCGTAGTCCATGATTCTGTTGATGGCCGTGTTCTTAACCCTGATTTCAGGGATTATAAGTTACTTACCCCTCTGGATATGCCCAAGGTAGAGACCTTCCTGGCTGATGTTTGGGAACCTACCGGCCCCTTTGGCGCCAAGGGTATAGGTGAGGGTTGTATAAACCCCGTGGCAGCAGCTGTCTATAACGCTGTCTATAACGCTATTGGTGTTAGAATCTACACTATGCCCATGACCCCGGAAAAAATACTGAAGGCGCTGAAGAATAAACAAGGGGGATAGTATTGAAAATACTGGTAATAAACCCTAATACTTCGGTGGAGATGTCTAGAACTATAGATAGTGTAGCCAAAAAATATGCCGCCCCCGGAACCGATATAATCACTGTTAACCCAGCAGATGGGCCAGAGTTTATAGCCAACGCCTACCATGTAGCTCTACAAGCACCCAGGGTCACAGAGTTGGTGGAGAAGAATAAGAGTAATTACGACTGTTTCATTATTGCCTGTGGAGCTGAGCCTGGCCTCGATGCCTGTAGAGTAGTTGCCAGAAATGTAATCGGTACTGGGGAGGCAGCTATTATGGCTGCCTGTGCTGTAGCTAAACTCTTTTCCTTCATAAGTCCGCTGAAGGGTGAAGCGAGACGACGAGCGCGATTGCGCTGTCTCGGTATAGACCAAAATAGATGTACCTCGGTGAGATTCGTCGGCAGTGGCGTGGATGATGAAGTGGTAAGGAGAAGACATGAGATGTTCGACGTCTACTGCCAAGTAGGCCAAGAGTGTGTTGCCGAGGATGATGCTGAGGCTCTGGTCCTTACCTGTGCTGGTATGAGCGACCTTAAGGAACGGCTTGAGGAGTGCCTGAAAGTCCCGGTGTTCAGTGGTGTGGAAAGTGCCGTCAAAATTGCTGAGCAGCTCCCTACTTGTTGAAAGTGAGCTAGCAAAGTAGCGGTTTCAAACAAGGGAGAAAGTCAGGCCGATAACGCTAAACATGGTGGTTACATCAGCACGCCAAATTGAATAACCTAAAAAAGAGGAGCCAGTAGTTATGGAAACAACAACTACCAAAAGGATGATAAATCTTAAAGTAAATGGCAAAGAACACATGTTGGAGGTTGGTGCTAATGAGACTTTGGTCGAGGTTTTAAGAGAGCGGCTGAGGTTAACT
>CAZNEL010000046.1:0-14276 GCA_964572285.1 uncultured Dehalococcoidales bacterium
CTGCTGCAGTCCTCTTAGCTTGCCGATAGATAGGTTCATATCCTTGCCTCCCTTGTTAAAATACTCCTAATCCCCTATCCCGTCAATCAGATAGTATAGTCAGTAAATCTGTGAGCCCAACGGGTAATGTTTTTTTCTTTTCCCAGGTATCCTTAAGGGGCGTGTAGGCTATCTCTCTGTTTATTTCACCTACCATGTGTCCACCTTTACCATCAATCAACGCTTGCACTGCAGCGACTCCCAGCCTGCTGGCAAGAACCCGGTCGCGGGCTGTTGGTGCACCGCCGCGCTGAATGTGCCCTAGAATACTGACTCTTGAGTCGAACCCTGTCTTGTCTTTCACCTCCTGGGCGATACGAAAGCTCTCGCCCGGCTGCTCTGCCTCAGCCACTACCACAATGGCACTTCTTTTACCTTCTTTGAAGTTTTCCTGGAGGTGCTGGCTGAGTTCGTCGATGCTCATCGGAACCTCAGGAATAAGGAATTCCTCCGCACCGCCAGCAATGCCGCTCTCTAAAGCAATGAAACCGGTATGGCGTCCCATCACTTCCACAAAGAACAGGCGGTCATGCGCTGTGGCAGTATCACGAATCCGGTCAATAGCTTCTAGGGCTGTGTTTATGGCAGTATCAAAGCCTATGGTGTAATCAGTGCCGTAGCAGTCGTTGTCTATCGTTCCGGGTACACCAACAACGCTAACTCCACACTCCTGTGAGAGTAGGGTACCTCCACGGAAAGTACCATCGCCTCCGATAAGAATCAGTCCTTCGATACCTTTGTCCTGAAGAGTTTTGATGGCCTTTGCTCGGCCATCCTTCGTCCTGAATTCTTCAGAGCGCGCCGTGCCCAGTATAGTTCCTCCCTGGTGAATAACATTGGCAACGGCTCTTCTGTCAAGGGGTATTATATCGCTGCGAATCAGCCCGGCGTAGCCCCACCTTATGCCGAAAATCTCAAGGTTATTGACTGAGGTGGCACGTACTGCTGCCCTGATGCAGGCATTCATGCCAGGGGCATCACCGCCGCTGGTCAGGATACCTATCTTTTTCATGATAACCTCCTACCTGTGAACAGGGTGTTGCTTTCTTTACCTTTCTATTTATCCTGCAATACAGCTACTCCCGGCAATACCTTGCCCTCCATAAACTCCAGCGAGGCCCCGCCGCCAGTAGAGACATGAGACATTTTATCCGCAAGCCCCATTTCTATTACTGCCTCGGCTGTAGAACCGCCACCAATAACTGTGGTTGCCTTTAAATCAGCCAGAACCTTTATCAAGCTACGAGTTCCGTTGGCGAACTCAGATATCTCAAATACGCCTACTGGACCATTCCAGGCTACGGTTTTACATTTTTTGAGTTCCGTAGAGAATTCCCGGATGGTATCAGGCCCAATATCGCCAATAGTCCAGCCATCCGGTATCTTTGTAACTGGCACGGTCTTGGTGCTGGCACCAGCTTCCAACCTCTCTGCCACCACTGAATCCTTAGGCAGCAAAAGCCTGGTTCCCTCGGACTTCGTCTTTTCCATAAGCTGGCGAACATAATCAAGCCTGTCATTTTCTATCATTGAGGTGCCTATCCCGTAGCCCATGCTCTTTAAGAAAGTTGCTGCCATGCCGCCGCCGATAAGTAAGGCATCTACTTTTTTAATAATATTATCCAGGACAGCTAGTTTGCCGCTCACTTTAGCACCGCCTACCATTGTAGCAAACGGCCGCTTTGGGTTTTCCAGAGTTCCACTTAAGGCTTCAATTTCCTTTTCCATCAGGAAACCGGAGACGGCTGGTAGATACTTGGCCACCCCCACAACTGAGGCGTGGGCACGGTGGCTAGCACCAAAGGCATCATTTACAAAGACATCGGCAAGCTGAGAAAGAGCTTTGGCAAAAGCCGGGTCGTTCGTCTCCTCTTGAGGGTGAAAGCGGATGTTCTCGAGCAGTACTACATTGCCATCCTTGAGCCTGTCTATTGCATCGTCTACCTCAGTCCCTATACATTGTCTTAGCGCCTCTACCGGCTTACTGAGAAGCTCCGACAGCCTTCTGGCTATTGGTGTCAGCCTGAGACTCTCAACCACCTTGCCGTCGGGCCTGCCCAGATGCGAGCAGATAATTACCCGTGCATCATGATTCATGAGATATTTGATTGTGGGAAGGCAGGCTTTAATCCGGCTGTCATCGCTGATAGCACCTGCCTTATCCATAGGCACGTTGAAATCAACACGGAGGAAAACTCGTTTGCCTGCTACATCTATATCTTCTGCGGTTTTTTTTTGCATTTCTTCCTCCTTGGTTGAACGCTAGAGCCCCTTACTCACCATCAAGGAGATAAGGTCAATCACGCGGTTGCTGTAACCCCACTCGTTGTCATACCACGATAGTACCTTTACCATACTGCCATCAATCACCATGGTATTTTCGGCATCGACAATGGAGCTCGCCGGATTGCCCTTGAAGTCTATGCTAACCAGTGGCTCATCACAGTATTCCAGGATACCCTTAAGTGGTCCGGAAGCCGCTGTCTTGAAAGTTTTGTTGATTTCCTCGACTGTGACCTTTTTGCTCAGGTCAGCAACAAAGTCACATATAGAAACGGTGGGAGTTGGTACCCTGAGGGCGATGCCATCAAGTTTTCCAGCTAGTTCGGGAATGACTAAGGTTACAGCACGGGCGGCCCCGGTGCTGGTGGGTATGATGCTGAGCGCCGCTGACCGGGCTCGTCGGGGGTCTTTATGAAACTGGTCCAGAAGCCGCTGGTCATTGGTATAGGAATGAGCAGTTGTCAGAAGGCCGTGAGCAACGCCGAAGTTGTCATTAAGAATCTTGACCACCGGCGCGATACAGTTGGTGGTACAGGAAGCATTGGAAATGATATGGTGCTTGGTAGGGTCATACTTGTCCTCATTTACACCCATGACTATGGTTATGTCCTCACCCTTGGCTGGAGCTGATATGATGACCTTCTTGGCGCCGCCCTGCCGATGAGCCGCCGCCTTGGGAGCGTCGGTGAAAAGTCCGGTGGACTCGACCACTATTTCTACTCCATAGTCCTTCCAGGGAATCTTGGCCGGGTCACGCTCGGCAAGCACCTTGACACTCTTACCATCAACTACGATGGCATCAGAAGAGGCTTCTACCTTACCTGGATAGATGCCATAGCTGCTGTCATACTTGAACAAGTGGGCATTCGTTTTGGTATCAGTCAGGTCATTAACAACTGCTACATCAATATCCGCCTTTTTCTCCAATACCGATCGCATCACCAGTCTGCCAATACGTCCAAAGCCATTAATTCCGATTTTTGTTGTCATTTTGCACCTCCCTCTTTTATTTTCTCAAGGGCAAAGGCAGCAGCACCCAGTACGCCGGAGTCACGTCCTAACTCAGCACGAGCAAAGCGCACTGCCTGATATGATTGTCTAAATGCTCGGCGACCGGCCTCTTCGAAAGCGGGTTTAAGCAGCATATCTCCAATGTTGGATAAGCCTCCTCCAATAACGATTACTTCCGGATTGAAGATGTTGATTAAATTCGCCAGACCGACACCCAGGTAATAAGCTGTTCGGGCAATCAGCTCATTTGCCAGCTTATCACCAGATTGCGCCGCCTCATGAATGGCCTCGGCATTTATCTTTTCAATGTTCCCATCTGCATACTTTAAGATAGATGTTGCCGCTCCCTCCTTTATCCTGTGTCTCGCTTCCCTGGCCAGCGCAGTACCTGAGGCTAATGTCTCCCAGCACCCCCTGTTACCGCAGCTACAAGGCGGTCCCTCATCATCAATAACCATGTGCCCCAATTCTCCCGCCGTACCGATGGAGCCGATGTATATCCTGCCGTCGATGATTATGCCGCCTCCTATGCCGGTACTGACAGTGATATAGATGAAATTCCGGGCACCTCTACCGACCCCGAAATACAGTTCTCCTATGGCTGCCGCGTTAGCATCATTAATAAGGAAAGCCTTCTTGCCAAGCTCTTTCTCGATAATATCGCGCAAGGGGACATCTTTCCATCCAGGGAGATTCGGTGATGTAAACAGAATCCCTGTTTCCGGATTTGACAGGCCTGGGGCTCCCACTCCTACAGCAGTAAGGTCAGGAGCGGATATACGGGCTTGGTCCAGGGCTCGACCTATAGATTCCAGAATAGACTTAACAACAGCTTCCTGTCCCTCCTTTGCCGGCGTGATGCTGTGGTCACGCGACAGCATCTCTCCCTGCGTGTTAGTCACTGCTGTTAATATCTTCGTACCGCCGAGGTCAATACCAAGACTCAAAGTGTCATGTTTTGCACTCATTCCCCAGTTCTCCTTTAAGGGAGATAGCGACAATTTCTACATAAACTCATCGAGCAGTGCTTCAAACTGTAACGGGTCGATTTTCTGTTTAACAAGCGGCATCTCCTTTAGAACCGGAAGCTGCTCTTCATAAACCGGCCTTTCCGTCCTGTAAATGAGACCGATTGGTATTCGATCACCCCACTCCTGTGCTTTGGTAAAGGCAGTCATCTTGTCGCTGGGATCATACCTTTCGTCTTCCAGTTTATAGACCCGCTCACGATACCACTGGTAGGTGTTCTTGTGGTTAAAAGAAACACAGGGCTGTAGAATATCTATAAGAGAAAATCCGCGATGCTCTATACCCATTTTCAGCAGTCCGGAAAGGTGCTCGATATCGCCGGCGAAGCCCCTTGCCAGAAAACTGACATCAGAGGCGAGTGCTAAAGCCAGTGGATTTAACGATTGGATGGCTCCTAGAGGTGTCGTCTTGGTAACAAATCCAAGGTCGCTGGTAGGTGATGCCTGCCCCTTAGTCAAACCGTATACCTGGTTATTGTGCACCATGTAAGTAATATTGACGTTGCGGCGCATCGTAGCCAGCAAGTGGCAAACGCCTTCCCCATAGGCACCGCCATCGCCGTCAATGCCAATCACAATTAGCTCACGATTGACAATCTTAGCACCGGAAGCCACAGGAAGAGTTCGTCCATGAAGCCCGTTAAAGACATTTCCCTGCGTATAGTGAGGAAGCTTTGGTGCTTGGCCGATACCACATACAAAGAGTACTTGGTGAGGCTCTATTTCAAGATCGACCAGTGCCTTTCTCAAAGCCTGGAGGATGGCAAAGTTGCCGCAGCCCGGGCACCAGGCAATTTGTATTGACTCAGCATAATCTTTAACTGTAACCATGGCTAAAAGACCTCCTTCTTCAGACGGTCAACAATCTCCTGTGGCGAGAAGGGACGGCCATCAAACTTAAGTATGTTGCCACTCACCTTGTGTCCTGTCTCGCGCCGAATAAGCTGTGCCAGTTGCGCTGTGGTATTACCTTCAATAGCAATACTTTTAGTTCCATTGTTCAAAATGGAGGCTACTGCCTCAGCGGGAAATGGCCATATCTCGCTCAGATGAAGAACATTGACAGCAACACCTTCGCTATTCAGCACATCGCTGGCTTCTTTAATGGCTCCGTAAGTGCTACCCCAGCCAACCATTATATACTTAGCATCAGGCACTTTAAGAAACCTCGGTTCCCTAATCTCTGTTCTTAAGGCATCTTGCTTGCGAAGTCTCTTCAGATTCTGCTGGTTACGGGTTTCCCCATCCTCTATCATATGCCCGGCTTCATCATGTTCATCGGAGTCAGTTACCACCAGAGCTTTTCCTTGTCCGGGCAGGGCTCGCAGGGAGATGCCGGACTCAGTTACCAGATGTCTCTTATAATCGTTCAGATTATTTACTTCTTCATCAGATAGCAACTCACCCCGGTCTATTTTCACTTGACTTAAGTCGAATCGTTCCACTGTGGCATAGGAGGTTGCGAGGTAATGGTCAGTTAAGATAATCACTGGTGTTTGATACCTCTCGGCCAAATTGAACGCTTTTATCGTGGTGTAGAAAGCTTCCTCAGCCGTGGCAGGTGCCAGTATGGCTCGGGGGAATTCACCGTGCCCGGCATGAAGGGTAAACCAGAGTTCACCTTGCTCTGTTCTTGTCGGCAAACCGGTAGCCGGGCCGGGTCGCTGGGCCAGTACTACTACAATGGGAGTCTCGGTCATGCCAGCCAGCGCCAGACCCTCAACCATTAGAGCGAAGCCGCCCCCTGAAGTGGCAACCATGGCTCTAACTCCGGCATAGGCTGCTCCGACAGCCATATTCATAGCAGCTATCTCATCTTCCACGTGCACAGCAACGGCATTATACTGCCTCCCCTTGTCGGCTATGTACTCCAATATGGAGGTAGCCGGTGTCATCGGGTATCCGGCGATGAACTTACAACCGCCAACCATTGCGCCCAGAGCTATCGCTTCATTACCGTGCAGGAGCATTCTTTTATTGTTGCTTGATATGGGTTGTATTTTCTGGGCCAGTTTATTGGCGCCATACTCAATGGCAAAATCAAAACCAGCCTTGGCGGCAATAATATTATCCTCGACTATCTTGTCACCGTGACGAATAAACTCCTTTTTTAACACTGCTGACAGGATGTTAAAATCATAGCTGCAGAGTCCGATAGCTGCGCCGACAGCCACGGTATTAGTCATAAGTTTGTTTTTGACTTTTTCTTCAGCCAGTTTTAAGAGCGGTACATTAAAGTAGATTTCACCCTGGATATCGACTTTGGTCTGCTCCTGGTCATAAATGATAACGCCGTTACTTTTCAGTTCATCGGAATGAAGGTCTATTGTTTCCTTATTAAGTGCTATCAGGATATCCAGCTTTTCTGATAGCGACAGTATCTCCCTATCGCTTATTCTAATCCGGAAAAAGTTATGTCCACCCCTAACCCGGCTCTCATAGTCCTGGTCGGCAAAGACGTGAAGACCACCGTGTGCCATTGTCTCCGCCAGGATCATACCAACCGACTGCACTCCCTGTCCTGCTTCACCACCTGCCATTACATTGAAATCAATTGCCATTACTCCACCTCCCAGAAAAGTTAGACGACCTGATATACATAGCCGACCATAACTTCTTTGATATTACTCAACAGCTTTGCTGATGCTCTCATGTTTTTGGGCTATGGTGCCTGCTAACGCATGCAAGGCTTTGAAGTCTTCTTCCTTAGGCAAACCCTTCACAATCACCGCCTCGAGAAGTTCTACCTTAAGATTGGGAATCATATTGATAATCTGTTCCTTGGCCTGACTGCCCCAACCGTATGAGCCAATGATAGAAGCAAATCTGGTTTTCGGGCGCAGGGCGTTCGTCAGGAAGACAGCATAGGCGACCTTGGGATGAGGGCCAACTAGAGTGGTAGGTGCGCCAACTACCAGTGTTGCTGCGTCCACAAGTACCATAGCCAGCTTGCCGATGTCAACTGTCGCCAAGTCGAACTGCTTTACTGTTACTCCTCTGTTAGTAAGAGCCTCAACAAAATACTCGACCATCTGGCGTGTACTGCCGTGCATCGAGATATAGGGCAGAACGACAATGTTTTCCGGGAGGTCAAATACCCACTTACGATAAGCCTCCATGATAAACTCAGGCCGGTTATACAGAGGGCCGTGGCTGGGAGATATCAGTTCTATCTGATAGCCTTTCAGCCTCTCCAGATGCTTCCCAATACTGCTACGGAAGGGCATCATGATTTCGGCATAGTATCTTTTAGCGGCTTCAAACACTCTACCTTCATCGGCAACATACAGGTCGGAAGTTGCCAAATGCGAGCCGAACAAGTCGCAAGAAAAAAGTATTTTCTCTTCTCTGAGGTAAGTCAGCATTGTCTCCGGCCAGTGTACCCAGGCAGCATGAATAAACTCCAGCGTTCTATCGCCAAGAGAAAGTGTCTCTTTGTCATCAACCGTGGTAACTCTGTCCTCGGGAATGTGAAGCAGGTTAATGAGTAATCCCTTGCACTTTGGTGTGCAGATAACCTTCGCCATTGGATACTTCGCCAGTACCGCTGGTATTGACCCGGAATGATCCTGCTCAGCGTGGTTAGCTACTAAGTAATCGATTTGCTTGACTGCCAGGTCATCAAGACGCGACATCAGCGCGTACTCCATGGAAGGGTCAACAGCATCAATAAGAGCCGTTTTCTCACTGCCTTGGATTAGGTACGAGTTGTAGCTTGTACCATCAGGCAGCGGTATCAGCTCGTCAAACAGACGCCGATCCCAGTCTACGGCTCCTACCCAGTAAATTCCCGACCTGATCTCCCTAGCTTTCATATTAATCCACCTTCTCGAATTGATCCTTGACTGCCCCGCAGACAGGACATACCCAGTCATTAGGGATATCCTCAAAGGGTGTCCCCGGTTTTATACCGCCGTCGGGGTCGCCCTTTTCTGGGTCATATATATAGCCGCAGACTGTGCATTTGTATTTCGCCATTTTGTTTACTGCCTCCTTTGGTTTTTCTGTTACCTTTTTCTCTTCAATATATGTCGCTGCTGCTTTGGGAGTTTTACCGCCCTTAATCTGGTGGTAATATTCATAGGTCATGCAGACCTTGTCTGAAATGACATCGGCGTTGACCACCTCGCCAATAAAAAGGGTATGCGTGTCCACATCCATCTCCTTAATTACTCTGGCTTCCAGATACGAGACGGCGTTGTCAAGGACTATTGGAGCGCCCGTCTCACCTATCTTATAGTTAATCCCCTCAAACTTGTCCGTGCCCCTGCCCGATTTAAAGCCAAAGCGGCCAATAAAGGTTAGGGGCGTGTCCTGGCAGAGAACAGAGGCGGAAAAGACCCTGCTTTCTTTGATAAAATCGTGGGTGAGGTTATTCTTGTTGATGCTCACTGCTATAGTGGGAGGTTCTGATGTTACCTGAAATACTGTGTTAGCAATCTGCCCATTAAAACGGTTGTCTTTTTTCGAGGTTACTATATAGACACCGTAACCCAATTTGTAGAGAGCGCTGATGTTCATAGTTTAACCCCCTATATTTTACTGGTTCATCCCATCTGGTTACATCCTTCTCTGTATTAAGTACTATTAGCTCGGTTATTATTGAGGTTTGGGAAAGTATTGTCAAATTCTTCTATACGTAAAGATTAGTAATTTAATGGCTGATAGACTATATTTAACGGGCTTTACCCTGCTTGGCTACTGCTTCCATTGCTTTTCTGACTTCTTCAGGATTGCCGAGATAGTAGCTCTGCTTGGGTTTCAAATTCTCATCCAGCTCATATATTAGAGGAGTACCAGTAGGGATGTTCAGCTTTAGAACATCGTCGTCACTGATATGGTCTAAATGCTTGACCAATGCACGGAGGCTGTTGCCGTGAGCCGCGATTATCACTCGTTTCCCTGATTTCAGTACGGGTACTATTGTCTCGTGCCAGTAAGGTAAGACTCTGTTCAATGTGTCCTTTAGGCTCTCCGCCAGAGGAAGGTCTTTTTCATTTAAATCCTTATATTTAGGGTCATTCCCAGGATACCTATCGTCTTTCCTATCTACTCCTGGCGGTCGGACATCATAACTTCGTCGCCATATCAAGACTTGCTCCTCACCAAATTTGGCTGCGGTATCAGACTTGTTCAAACCTTGCAGTGCGCCGTAATATCTCTCGTTGAGCCGCCAGGAGCGGAATACTGGTATCCACATCAAATCCATCACATCCAATGCGATCCACAGGGTACGTATTGCCCTCTTTAAGACCGACGTGAAGGCAACGTCAAACGTATATCCTTGCTCTTGAAGGATTTGCCCCGCTTTCTTAGCCTCAGTAATCCCCTTTTCTGACAGATCGGTATCGGTCCAGCCGCCGAACCGATTTTCTTTGTTCCATAGGCTTTCACCGTGTCTCAGAAGTACCAGCTTTGTCATATTGTCCCTCCTTCAATCAAACGCGACTATTTTAACATAGAGTCTATGACACTATTCCAATTCACTGAGCAGTTTGGAGATACCCTTTGCATTATCTTGACTCACATGCATCCTTTTAACACATGCCTTCCCAGAGATTGTAGAGCCCGCAAGTCTCCCAGAGCTTAAGCATCGGCGAGCACGCCGAAGGAATATGGCCTACCGGGTATAGGTACATCTCTTTCGTGGTCAGCGGTAATGAGCAGAAATAGTCCTGTGTTTGGACCGCCCTTGTGGATCTGTCGGAATCTCCGTAGAGGTATTGCAAAAGGCACAGTCTGAGCATGAACTCCGGGTCTTCAGCGGGTCTGCCGAAGTCGGGAGTGTATCTGTCCTTGACCAAATCATGGATAAAAGAAAAATCGACCACCTGGTTTATCTTTCTTAACAGGTGGTCTTGGGGCACGATTCTGTCATACAAATAAGCGCCGTAGAATGAGGCCTGGGGGGATTTGGGGCGTAGCATATTTATTGCCCTCCTTAAGGTAGTGTTGGCCTCATTTTAACCTAATAATTGCTACGATTACTAGCCTGAAATTAAGAGGGTGGTATCGATATTTTCCAGTCTATTTTTTTAATCTCTTCGTCGCTAAACTTATGTGAATAAACAGTATTTCCTTGAGCATCATAAGCTTTAATTAGGTACCAATCTTGACCAGCAAATACTGTGTCATTCTTTATTTTGGCGTTAGGTTTAACATCTCCAATGTGATACTCATCTATGTAAATCGTCAAAGTCTCGCTGGTTTTGTTTTCTATTTGGATAGGAGCGAGCACTTCACATCCAACAACTGCAATAATTAGTACATTCACGATAAGTAACAACAGTATTATTCTAAATACTATAGACGCCTTGTGTTTAAGCATGCAATTATTACCTCCAAGCCCTAAAATGCCTAATTAGCTAATGGAAGAATTATCTATACTCTAGATTGTATGGAGTCTGCTCGTAATGTGTTATAAAACCGGCAAACATTTTCGCTGTTTGTTCGTAGCTAATGTGGCTATAGGCTTCTATGTGATTATGGTAGTAATGTAGTCCTTGTAAATATTCAGAGATATAGTTGCGATAGAAATTTGGATCGTGGCGCTGCTGCAGAATATGATAATATTCCTCCTTGCCTATTCTACTGCCTAGAGGATTGCTGGATGCTGGTATATCACCTTCCGAAAAAAATATATATGGGTTTATAGTAATAGCACCAATCCCGATGAAATTGAGGGTCTTCTTGGGTATTGAATTCCTCCCTAACTCAACCAAAGCAATCGGGGCTGCCGTAAGGTTCATATGATAGGACATTACGCTTTCAATACCCAGCCCTTGCAAGGATGCTCCAACTGCTTGCTGGGAAGCGCTCTGACTTATATAATCGAATTTCTCAGGGGTGTCATCAACCCAGGAAACAAACTCTGAAATTTTTACAGTGCCAATTACTTCACCCCCATCTCCCGTAAAGAGCGCCAGTCCGTCATCCGGGTCTATACCATTAGCCTCGCATAATTGTTCATAGTAAAAATCATCGTTGTAATGCCCGCTCGGGTCTACATACTTAAGCGGATTATTAAGGCAATAAGTATATCTGTTCAGGGACTGCGGATTCATGGGATTTGGCACTATGGTATCCGCGCTGATAAACCTCCCTATACCTGGGTCATAGTACCTGGCATTGTAGTAGTATAGCCCGGTATCATCCAATCTTTGGCCTGTAAACAGCTTATCCGTGCCTAGAATACCCGTACTATTTCGGCAGTCTCCAGAGGAGTAGTATATACAGCCTCCTCGCCGCTCAGTCACTCGTAAGTACAATAAATCAGACATCACGATGTTTGCCCTTTCATACGTATTTAACATAAGCGCTAATGAATTATGTAGTCGCTCTCCTTTTTGAGCGTTTGAAACCCTTGATAATTTCATGAGCTAGTAGGAATAAAACTACCGCAGCGAGAACACTTACCCAATCACTGAAGTTCAAGGGAGCAAATCCCAAAAAACTATTGATGAAAGGAGTGTATATAGCTGTCATGGTGAATCCGATTGATATCACAATAGACCACAGTATCTTCTTATTACTCCAAAAATTACTGTTGAAAAATGAATCATAAGTATACCTTCTAGATAAAATATTGGCAAACTGACAGAAGACAATAGTGGCGTAACCTAAGGTAGTAGCTCTTGGATACAAATCATGGGTCATTGTGAGCTCAGCACCCGTGCGCCCCATGAACATCACAAAATTTGCAAAACCAAGAGCTCCCATGATAAATCCGAAGAACAGGATCTCAGACATTGTATACCTGTTTAAGATGTGTTCTTTCTGCTTTCGGGGGGGAGAGGTCATCAAATCCCTTGAACCCGGATCAAAGGTAAGGGCGGTAAGCGGCAAAATCTCTGCCAGCAGATCAATTGCCAGTATTTGAATAATCAGAATTGGGATTGGCCAGCCAAACAAGGCTACCCCGGCTAGCCCCAAAAGAACAATAGCCAGTTCCGCACCGTTGCTGGTCAGCGATGCGATTATCGTTTTCTTCAGGTTGTTATAAATTGTTCTGCCTTCTCTTATTGCATATACAAGTGTTGAGAAGCTGTCATCCAGCAGTATAAGTTCAGAAGCTTCCTTGGCAACATCAGTACCAATACTCCCCATGGCAACACCGATGTGGGCACTTTTTAGAGCTGGAGCGTCATTCACCCCGTCTCCTGTAACTGCAACCACCTCTCCTTTGGCTTTTAGCACTTTAACGATTCGCAGTTTATCCTCTGGGGAAACTCGGGAGAAAATCAGAGATTCATGATCTTCCATAATTTGTGTGAGTTTTTCGTCCTTTGTTTCAGACAGCTCTTCTCCGGTAATTACAACTGCCTCTTTGTTTTCAGGAGACAAGTGAATTTGCTTTCCCACTGCCTGTGCTGTGATGGCATGGTCGCCGGTCATTATGAAGGTTTTGATATGTGCTTCATGGGCACTTTCTACTGCCTCTTTAACACCTTCTTTTGCAGCGTCATTCATTGCCATCAACCCTAACAAAATTATGTTTTTCTCAGCATCATCCATCTCGTAATCATGTTTATCATCTTTTAATTCTCTATACCCAAATGCTAAGACACGCATCGCTTTCTTGGAGTACTCGACGTTTAGCGTATTCAGCATTTCAGTATCCTTCTTTGTTAGCTCGGCTGCTTTACCTCGTTTGTAGATATATTTGCTAACTGCAAGAACGGAATCGATTGCTCCTTTCATACACAGGACTTTCTTATTATCAAACTGTCGAATAGAACTCATCCTTTTGCGCTCAGAATCAAAGGGAAACTCCTTGATCTCCGGATTTTCCTCGTCCTCCTTGGGAGAGCGTGTCCCCAGCTTGGTTGATACAGTGATAAGGGCAGCCTCGGTTGGATCACCAATGGGATACCAGCCCGGGTGATCCTTATCAGGTTCATGAATTTCAGCATTAGATGCCATGGTGGCGGTATCGAGCAGGATTTCTATTTTTTTAATCTCCGGCTCTGTCAGTTTCTTACCATCGGAATCTAGTATATCTCCCTCCGGTTCGTAGCCAACCCCCGAGACTTCATATTGATTGCCGTCGAACCAGATGTATTTTACAGTCATCTCATTTTTAGTAAGCGTACCCGTTTTATCTGTACAAATGACATTCGTCGAGCCTAAGGTTTCTACAGAAGATAGCTTCTTAATAACGGCATTCTTTTTAGCCAGGTGGGCTATCCCATTTGATAGTGCTACTGTGATTTGCATTGGAAGTGCCTGGGGAACAACTGCAACTGCAATACCCAGGGCATAGATGAGTGCCAAATTCATACCAAGCCCCTGCCAAATGGTAACACTGAAGAGCATAATGGCAATTATTATGGCAAACACAGTGATTCTGTTGGCAATAGACTGCATTTCCAGCTGTAAAGGAGATTTCGATTTCTTTTCTTGCTGTGTCAGGCCGGCAATTCTCCCCAGTTCTGTACTCATGCCCGTTGCCACGATTACCCCTTTTGCATTACCAGTAGCGACAGTAGTACCGAGAAATGCCATATTGTCACGGTCTGCCAGAGATGATTTCTTCTTTATTGTGTTACTGTGCTTTTCCTGAGGCATTGACTCACCAGTTAAGGAAAAGTCATTGGTTCTCAGATTAAATGATTCAATTATGCGAATGTCAGCGGGAACCTTGTCGCCTTCCTCAAGGTATAGAATATCCCCCGGTACCAGTTTTGTCTGGGGCAACTCAATTAGTTCCCCGTCTCTATAAACTTTGGCAGGAGATTGAACCAGCTTCTTAAGGGAATCCATAATGCGTTCTGCCTTATGTTCTTGAAGATATCCGATAAACGCGTTTATCAATACGATTGTGAACATAATAGAGCCACCGCGAAAATCGCCAATAGCATAAGAAATGATTCCAGCGATGATGAGGATAATGACGAGAACATCCTTGAATTGAAG
>CAZNEL010000047.1:0-14125 GCA_964572285.1 uncultured Dehalococcoidales bacterium
TTTTCACCTGGAAATTAAAACCAGAGCCTAAAATATCGTCGCCTAATAAACCATAGGCGTTTGCCTGCTTTATAGCCATATCCATCCGTTCGGTGGCCAGAGGGTATTCGGCACGAATGTAGATATAGCCCTCGTTTGCTCCAATAGCATAAGCACCAATGAGCATCCCCTCCAAAACTGAATGAGGGTCACCTTCTAACAGAGCCCGGTCAACGAAGGTTCCAGGGTCACCCTCGTCAGCATTGCAGATAAAGTATTTCCCACTATCATGGGCATTACGGCAGAACCCCCACTTCACACCAGTAGGAAAGCCGGCACCACCACGCCCCCGCAGACCTGACTTTTTTACTTCTGCAATCACCTCTTCTGGTATCATACCCAGCGCCTTGACCAGACCGCTGTAACCACCACGAGCAATATAGTGATTGATATTCTCTGGGTCGATAAGCCCGCAATTGCGCAAGGTTATACGCACCTGCGGTTTGAGCATTGGCAGCTCAAAAAGCCTAGGTATATCCCTAACGCTACCATCGCCAACTGAACCCAAAGCCAGGTCAGGGCGAGGGTTATCGTTAATGAGATAGTCCTCGATAAGTCGGCACGCAAGCTCAGGGGTAAGGTTACCATAATAAATAAGAGGACAGCCCGGTTTGATAATTGCTACCAGCGGCTCAGCATAGCAAAGCCCAAGACAACCCACCTGAATAATAGTAGCCGAAAGATTACGCCGTTCTAACTCAGACTTGATAGCCTCGATAACCGCCAGGGCACCAGCCGCTAGACCGCAGCTAGCCGCACCAACCAGGATACAGGGTTTATTTCCATGTTCTATACTTTCCCAATCCGCTATTGCCTGACTTTGCACTTCGTCAAAGGTCACCATTTCACCTCAATGCCACTAATTCTCATCATCAGTCAGAATATGCCCAATCCTAGAAGCCGCTAATTTACCATAAACCTTGCTATCAACCTCCACCACCGGGGCTAAGGCACAGGCACCGGAGCAAGCTGTTGTTTCTAGGGTATACTCAAAATCGTCGGTGGTCTCGCCAGCCCTAATACCCAGCTGCTTTTCTACCGCACGTCGGATATGCCTTGCTCCCCGCATATGGCAAGCAGGCCCCTGGCATAGCTTGATTATTTTTCTCCCTGGGGGTGTAAATCTAAACTCAGAGTAGAAAGTAGCTACTCCATAAACAGTGCTTTCAGATAGCTTCAGAAACTTAGCGATATCTTGCAGTACATCTTCTGGTAGATAGCGGAACTGCTCCTGAGCCTCTTGCAAGAGAGGGACGAGTTCATCCCTCCAGCCAGTATAGTGAGACAAAATCTCCTTTAGTTGCTCTTTAGTATCAACTTCTACTATGGCTATCACCCCCTGCCCTTAGCAATTTTACCAGCTTCCAGGCAATGGCTTCGCACAACACAGTTATATCTTCAGTAGATAGGTAATCTGAAATGACACTATCAAATAGGATGTTGCCCTCAGGAGGAAACTCCTCATCACCCCGCCACAATACAAAGGTGATAGATACCCGGGGAAAAGCGTTAATGGTTACTGCCACATCGCCATAATCCGCTTTATAGCCACCTAATACTGCAGCAATATTTAATAGTCGTTGAGGTTCCTGTCCAAAGTGGTCTACCAGAGGCTTTATCGCTCTCTTGGAAAATGTCTGAAAATAATTAGCCCCTTCTGGTAACTCCTTATAAGCTATCGTTTTATTAGATTGTGGAGTACCCTTTGCCTGTGTTAGATAGTGCAGTATCAGTATCTTATCTTTCAGTGAAACTGCCTCTTCGCTATCCCTCATTGAAACCTCAACATCAGGAAGAGTTACCTGATACGATTGGTTCAGGTATTCAACGACAATCGTTTTTTGGGAATCTATTATCTGGTATTGAGCACCACTCTTAAGGCATTGCTGCTCGATATCATCAATATTGGCTAATTGCTCACCGGCAAGCTTGTAAGCTAGCCTGTAGCCATATTCATCATTCTTTACGGTAGGTGATAACAATGCTCTATTTTCCATCCACAGTCAGGATAACTTCTAACTGACTAAAGGTTACAGTCCAGCAGCATCCAGTATTGCCGGCACTCTCTTCTCCCAGCCGATAGCCATTATATGTACTCCATGACAGATATCTCTCAGTTCCTTGATAAGGTTAGCGACAATCTCGATGCCAGTAGCCACTTTATCCTCAGTCTTAGCCATTTTGTCAATCAGTTCTTCAGGTACAGAGACACCAGCTACATTCTTGTTCATGAATCGGGCCATACCAGCGGACTTTAGCGGAATTACTCCAGCTAAGATAGGGACGTTAAACCCTTCCACTCTCTTCATAAAGTTGGCAAAACTATCAACATCATAAACAGCCTGGGTCTGAAAGAACCTAGCTCCAGTAGTAATCTTTTTCTCCATTTTTATGAGCTGTAGTTCACGTTTTGCCTCAGTATCTGCCTCAGGGGTCACCACTGCCCCAGCGAAGAAATTGGTCTTCCCCCGTAGCTCATTGCCAACCATATCGTAGCCTTCATTCAACCTGCTTATCACCCACAATAGCTGTACCGAATCCAAATCGTAGACCGGTTTGGCTTGGGGTTGGTCACCGAGGGCAGGTAAATCACCGGTAAGGGCAAGGACATTTTCAATTCCGAGAACATGGGCGCTCAGCAGGTCTGATTGTAGCGCCAAACGATTTCTATCCCGGCAGGTCATTTGGAATATAGAGTCAAGCCCCTTATCTTTCAATAAGTGGCAGACAGCCAAAGAACCAAGCCTCATCACTGAGCTCTGTTGGTCAGTAACATTGGCTGCATCTACTCTTCCTCGTAGAAGCTCAGCTACCTCCTCAATCTCAGTAGTGTCAGTTCCTTTTAATGGGCCGACCTCTGTAGTTATGGCAAACTCTTTTGCTGTTAGCTTAGCTTGTAAGCTCACCTTACTCCCTCATTATTAGGCAATCGCTACCCAACTAATCAAGTTCTGCCTCTCTAATAATCTCCGGCACAAGTTCATCCCATCCCAGAGCCATAATATGAACCCCCTGACAGAGCGGTTTTACCTTTCTGATAATTCGAGCAGAGATTTCCACCGCCTTCTTCTTGCGGTCTTCCCTTTTAGTCTCCCCCATCTCCACGATAATGCTATCTGGAACGCTAATCCCAGCCACATTTGAGTTCATGAACTTGGCCATGGCAGCACTCTTGAGCACTACCAGTCCAGCCATAACCGGCACCTCAAATTTCTGCACCTGGTTCATAAATTGCTCAAATTTGGACGGCTCATAAATAGCCTGGGTCTGAAAGAATCTGGCTCCAGCTTGAATTTTCTTTCCCATTTTGATAATCTGAGGCTCCACAGGGTCAGCAGCCGGGGTAACCACTGCCCCCAGAAAGAAGTCAGGTTTTCCATCCAGTTCGTGACCAGCCATATCGTACCCCTGGTTCAGGGTATCAGCGGCATTGAGCAGCTGTACTGCATCAAGATCGTAGACTGATTTCGCTTCAACATGGTCGCCTAATATGGGATGGTCGCCAGTAAGGCAGAGTACATTTCTGATACCAAGCGCCCAGGCGCTAAGCAAATCCGATTGAAGCGCCAGCCGATTACGGTCTCGACAGGTGAGCTGATACACCGGCTCTAGGCCTCGCTCAACTAGTTTGGTGCAAACGACTAACGAACCAATTCGCATCACTGCACTCTGCAGGTCAGTAACATTAATAGCCACCACTTGGCTGCGCAGCCGTTCTGCATCTTCTAAGCACCTCTCCAAATTCGTGCCTTTAGGTGGACCAATCTCTCCAGAGACTATAAATTTCCCGTCTTCAAGTGCCTGCTTTAACTTACTCACCGGCAACTCCTTAATCTTAATAGTTAAGCACGTTTAATCGTAGTTAACGACCTTATGTTCGCCAGCCAAAGATTTGAAGGTTGCTTCCTTCTCCCCAACGGTCAGAGAGCGAGGCCGGCTCCATCTGGAATTATTCTTGGGTGCCCTATACTCGTCCATTCTATCTAGCTGGCCCAGCACCTTAAGCCTATCATAGATGAGCTGCCACCCACAATCCCGAGTTCTATCCACCTCACACTTCCCGTCTTTAGCCCCACCACACGGCCCATTAAGCAAACTTTTGGCGCAGAGAGTTACCGGGCACAGCCCACCATAATTATCAACAATGCAGTCGCCACAAAGTGAGCAGTACTCAGTAATAAAATCGTCAGATATAGTCTCACCGCCAAAAATGGTATCACAGCCAGGATGAACCATACCCCCATCGGTAGCGTCCATCACAGTATGAAAACCTTGCCCGCAGGAAAGCACCAGAAAAGAATCGGCCCCTTTGGCCTGCTCGCCGTATTCCTCCTGAAGAACCTTCTTTGTATTCGAAAGCTTACAAAGTGAAATTCCTTTCGGCTGAGGCACGCACCACCCGATTACATTGATGCCTCTTTTGCTTAGCCGTTCCGCCATCCCCTCAGTCTCAGGTATGCCTCCGGAATGGCACTTGGCAGCGCAATTATCACATCCAACGACAAATACCTTCTCCCCCGGCTTGAAATACCCCATGATTTCATCAATTGGCTTTTGGATTGTTGCATGCATATAACAATTCCCTCCTTCTAACCACTCTTCTCTAGTGCCCACAGGGCTGTGGAGTATATTTTCGAATTAGGCCTCATTTTGTCCCAACTCTTGGGAGGAATAAATATCCTTAATTTATCCAGCTGATTTTTCTGCTTTAACCGCTCATAAATTAGTTCCCAGCCACAATCCTTCTTCGGGTCAAGCTCGCATTTACCATTAGAAGCACCACCACAAGCACCGTTAATTAGTGATTTAGAGCAGGCAGTAAGCGGGCATATACCTCCGGTGTAATCCAATAGACATTCACCGCACTCCAGGCACCTCTCATCACCTTTCCACTCCCCCCGGCTACCACCCATATTGATGGTGTCACAGGCCGGGTGACAAACCTTATTCACTGACGCTGCCACTGCCTGAACGCCAAGACCACAGGTCATTATCAGTATTGAGTCGGCGGCTTCAACCTGTTCAGTTCTTGGCCTCAACCGTGATTTGACCAAAGCTTTCTGGCATAAAAAATCAATAACCATCGTCCCGGTAACTTTCTTACCCATCTCCTCCAGTTTCTGCTTCATCTCCGCCACTTGAGCCGGGCCACCGGTACCAGATGCCTCAGCGCAGCCATTGCAACCCAGAATAAAGATTCTCTTCTCCCCCTCTAAGTAGCCCCAGATTTCTTCCCATGATTTTGGTGCTGAAACAATCATCTCCACTCCATAAATATCACACTACTTGTAGTTTTCTCAAATCCTGACCCTTAGGTGTAATAAGATGCACGGCACAGGCAAGACACGGGTCAAAAGAACGAATAATCCGCACAATCTCAAAGGGATTAGCCTCGTCCTTAACCTTCGTACCAATTAAAGCCTGTTCTATGGGACCCGGGTTACCTCTATCATCTTTAGGTGAGACATTCCAAGTGGTGGGCACTACACACTGGTAGTTGGCAATTTTTCTGTCTTTTATTTCAATCCAGTGCCCCAGAGCACCACGAGCAGCTTCCGTCAAACCCATCCCTCTACCTTCCTCAGGAATGTCATATTCAGCAAAAGTAGGCTCCCCTGGCTTAAGCTGTAAGACCCACTTCTCCAAGGCATCGGCAATAAACTTAGCCGATAAGGCTCGAGCCAAGTGACGCCCCAGAACAGAGAAAAGTACCGAAGGAGAAGCTTTTAGTTGAGCCAGGGAGGTATCTACCAGCTCTCTCACTACAGGATCGCCGCAGGCATAGGTGACAGCAATCCTGGCCAATGGGCCAACTTCATAAACCTCACCGTTATAGCGTGGCGATTTTGCCCAGGAATAGGCTCCCTGTTTACCATACGCAGGCAGAGTTTCTCCCTTCGTGGGATGTAACCCCGACGAAGAGTCCTCATACCAGGAGTATCCAACATCCTCAGCAATCTTAGCTACATCTATCTCACCCGGTTTGAAATCAGCTGAGATAACCCCCTGCTTGAATAGCCGCTGCCTTCGGGTTAAATCCGGATCTTTGCCATCCAGATCATAAGCTCCGTAGGAAAGCAGATTCTTACAGCCGACCCCAATTTCAAAGTAATCAGGATAAGCATTTGCGACGACTAGCACATCAGGGATATAAACATTGTTGATGAAATCCTGTAATGTCCGCAATTTCCACAGGAAGGATAGTATGTTATCAACGGTAGGAGTGCTGGTAACGCCACCGGGGATAATCCCCACACTATGCGGAATCTTACCGCTGAAGATGCTGACCATCTCATGGCCGATACGCCTGACTTCCAGAGCCTGAACATAGTGAGCCACTGCCTGCTGGTTAAGTTCTACAGGCAAGCGGTAATCCACTTCATAACGAGGCATGAACGGTCCCAGTTCTCCCCGGGAAATGAATTCCTTTACCGAATTCAATGAGGAGTCACCGCCTTCGTATTGGGCAACATCGGTTATGTCAACATAGTCAAGAGTTGCCAGATGATAAAAATGAAGGATATGGTCCTGAGCGACATGTGCCCCTTGGATAAGATTCCTTATAATTCGCGCATTATCCGGTATCCTGTCAGCAATACCAAAGGCGCTATCCAGACACAGAGTAGCAGCCACTCCGTGAGACTGGGGACAAACCCCACAAATTCTCTGCGTTATGACCTGTGCATCACGCGGGTCTCTTCCCCTTAAGATAAGCTCGATACCCCGAAATAGATTACCTGTGTTTCGCGCATCTTTAACCACACCGTTCTCAACCACGGCTTCTATTTTAAGATGGCCCTCAATCCTGGTTACCGGATCAATTACTATTTTGCCCACTACTCTTTCTCCTTACCAGATGCCCAATAGGTACCAATAGTAGGGAGTTCAACATCCACAAGTTTTTCATAGAAAGGTGCTAATAAGTCGGGGAATTCAGGTTGGGTACAGCCATTACAAGGAGCACCAGCACCGATTACCCAGTTTGTACCGTTATTCCAACGCCTGAGAGGGCAATCAGAATAGGTTATCGGCCCTTTGCAACCAAGCTCATAAAGACAGCCTTCATCCCCCGGTTTTTTAGCGAACTTACCTTCATCGAAATAGGCGCGACGGGGACAATTCTCATGAATTAGTTTACCGTAGAAAGCCAGCGGTCTCAGGTTATCATCAAGGTCTTCAGCCT
The DNA here is from genome assembly GCA_964572285.1 of uncultured Dehalococcoidales bacterium. Taxonomy (GTDB): domain Bacteria; phylum Chloroflexota; class Dehalococcoidia; order Dehalococcoidales; family JAUVZE01; genus CAZNEL01. Next base: position 7,223 of record CAZNEL010000047.1, read on the forward strand.
TGGGCAGACCATTAAGCAGGATACTGGCTATTGTTCCCACCACCCAATCAGGATGGGGCGGGCAACCGGGAATATTAACCAATGGTTTGTTAATCCCTTTAGCTTTGAGGATTTTCGTCAATGGTTGGCAACCGGTAGGATTTGGTGCCGCTGCCGGGATACCGCCAAAGGAAGAACAGGTACCCACCGCCAGAATAGCCAAGGCACCCCGGGCCATCTCTGTAAATCTATCCTCCAGGCTAACCGGTTTACCTTCCCGTTCCCCCATAACACAATATACACCATCGGCAGCCACGGGAATGGCGCCATCAACAGCCAGAAGGTAGTTCCCTTTCTCTTCTCTGGCAGTATCCTCTAAAACCTGTATTGCCTGCTCACCGGCACCAGCCATTATTGTTTGATGGAATCTTAGATTTATGTGTACACCGGGGACTATCTGGTCAACAAGAACGTTTTTGATTCCGGGGTAAGCAGAATTTAGTAATGAGATACTGCAACCAGTACACCCCGACGCTGCTAACCATACCAATGGGATTTCTTTAACCATTAGACTCACTCTGCCTGCTAAATTTATATTTCAAGCCAGGAATGAGAGTAAAGTATTTCTCCAATAAGCACCCTGACCGTTTTCACATATTTTACTTCTTCTTCACTTAAGGAAGAAGGATCAGGTCTCTCCCCATCCATCACCCGGTGCACCAGGCCAACAAGCTCTGGCATCTCACCCCGGGCAATCCTTATTAATTTGTCATCAAAGGCATCAACTATAGCAGCATGCAATCCGTATTTCATCAACATCATCAAAAAGGTCTGGTTAAGAATAGGCCGAAGGTGAGTAGGCGCACCATTAGAGACGTTAGATAAGCCTACTGCTGATTTACACCCTGGGACGATGTACTCCAGTGTACTCATAAACTCCATACATGGTTTAGACTGGTTTGCCTCGATATTAACCACCGGGGTAACAATAGGGTCAAACCAGATGCTTTCACAAGGAATACCCATCTCAGTAGCTTTATTCATAAGTTCATCAGCTATTACCGCTCTCTCGTCAGCATCTCTGGGCATTCCATCCCTTCCCCACAATAGCCCAATAAAGTCAGCATCATACTTTTTGGCTAGAGGTAGTTCTTCTTCCATCCTGACCAAGGAGATGGAGTTAATCAATGCCCTACCTCTATGCATCTTCAATCCAGCTTCCATCGCCACCGGATTAGTCGTATCCAGGGATAATGGCTTATCAGTAACCTCTTGCACTACTTTAACTGCCCACTCCATCAACTCATCCCCTGCCCTGCGTGCCGGACCAATATTGATGTCAAGATAATCCACCCCCGCCCCAGTCACATTTCTGGCGAGTTCCTGAATTGGCTTGGGGTCTCTCTCCTTGAGCGCTGGGCCAATAGTATTGGAAATTATATTTATATTCTCTCCAATAAGTATCATCATTCCCTCCTTATGGTTGCCATGTTTTTAGGTAACCCGGAATATGAGCCCCCTCCCTGGGACCAACTAGAATCTCCCAGCCGGGTAGCTCTTCCTCCAAGCCGCCACTTTCGGCAGCAGAGTAACCGGGGATTATTAACTTGCGGTGTTTCACTTTACCCTCAATACCACACTTCTTAACGAAGGGAGCAATAACATCAGCAACAAACTTCCCAGCAGCCCAGGCAGTCATTACTGAAAGCCCCTCGGTATCCTTCACTAATAGATAACCAGGAGCCTTACTGGCTTCAATATAGCCACTGACGAGAAAATAGGTAAGTGAAAAGTTGGTCGTGATAAGTACTGGAGAGTTCTCATCGGGGTTACCAATTTCATAGACCCCCTCGGTAGTTGCCAGTGGTCGCTGGGGGTCAGTATAGATATTAAGCCGCTCTACCAGCAACGGGAACAGACTCTCCCCCTGGAAATCAGAGAGTACAATGATACCACCATATTTAGCCACAAAAACAGAGGCAATTAACGCCTCCTTCATCGGGTCATTGGTCATTTCACACGGGAATACGATGGTCGGAAAACCCAGAGGACGAAACCTCTTGGTTAATGCTAAATTCCTGATAACTACCTGATCCTCAAATGCCTGACGAACAGTTCTTGAACCGGAATCAATAACGATATCATTAATTCCGGCCTCGGTTAATTTTGCCGTTAGCTGACTAATCTCCTCAAGCCCGGCTCCCCTTACCGCTACCGGACAAGAATACTCCTTAGCCAACTTGCCCACCTGATCTAAATTATCTTTAGTGGCAGCGTATATCAGCGGCTTACAGTCAGCACACGCCTTCAATCCAGCAGCCAAGACATCCGGGTTTTCGCTCATCAGAATAATACCGGCGTCGGTGCCCAATTTAACCTTGCTAACAACGTCTGCAAACTTCGCCGCATCTCCGGATTCACTCTTCACTGCTACCAGCTCCGGACGAAGTATAAGTCCCACACGCTCGTATTCGAACTGTTTAAACTTCTCCAGGCGGCCATCAACCTCAGCTTCATCCATAATATCGCTAACAAGAATAGCAAAACCAGGCGGGTTCTCAAACCTTTTTTCATGCCGAAACATGACTGTCTCCCCACCAACCTTTAACGCCCGTTCACCAACTCCGATAGTAACCGGCCTTATAGGAGGGGCAGCCGCTTCAGACAATTTCTCCTTTGCTTCATCCGAGACATGGGGACAGGCAGATAGCTCTGCCTTACCTGCTGCCAGTTTCATGGCGAAGGCAAGACAGGTGGGCTCTCCGCACTCCTTGCAGTTAGTCTTGGGAAGCAACTTAAATATCTCTATCCCGGTAAGTGGCATTCTAAAAACTCCTTTCTACCCTAACAACGAATCCATGGTAAGAGCCGGGTGCCCCTTCTCTTCGAGGAAGGGAAGAATCTCTTCTTCGGTAACACCTACAGTCTCATCAGCAATCATATCGATAAAATTGGGTATCCCCAATTCCTCACCTCTAGCCTTAATTCTATCGGCAATTTCTTCCTTGAGCATTTTGGGCATCCAGACAATTCGCAGCAAGCCGCCGTCAGCAGTAATAAACTTCCTCTGGCAAATATTATACTTGCCATGACCGATGAAGCCAGGAGTACTGATACCACCGCCGACAGTCCCGGCCAGAGTGCTGAACTTCATTCCGCAGGGGGTCATCTCCATAAACTCCCGGCTTACCGTCATTACCCCGTTGCACAGTGGCAAAACAGCAGCAACGCATTCACAGCACCCGCAGGTAGTCCACGGGTCATTTACTATACTATACATGTTATAATGGTCTAAGTTTCCACGGGAAGCTTTATAGATAAATTCATTTACCCCCTTCCACTGCCCCAGCTTAGCATCAAGGGTCTCCCCCTTCTCTATCGGTTGATTAGGCCCGGTCGGATTAATCTCATATGCAGCCTTACAGTCCATCCAATTGTAAGCACCGCAAAGACCGGTCTTCTCCGGGGTAATGACACAGACATGGTTGGGAGCAAATGACTGGCACAGGGTACATGAGTAATATGTATCGGTGGTTTCATCAGTCATGCCTTCAATTCTCCTATCCCGGTCACCATACACTGCCCTTGCTTTCCCCAAAACCTCGCTTACCTTATCTTCTTCGGTATAGATTTTGATCTGCATCTTGTCAAATATCCGCCCAAAATCCTGGTGCAGCTTAGCGTGGAGAATGGAGCCGATATGAGATATTTTGAAACCCTTCTCCACCGCTTGCTTGCCAATTCGCAGCCAGGCGATATCTCTCTGTCCGATATGCATTAATCCTTGAGCATAGTTAATAAGATGGTGAATCTGGCGCTCCAGGATGGGTTCGTAGTCTTCCTGCATTTCTCTACCAGCGACCTCAACCACTATGGCCATGGGTAATTTAGAGCCAGCCTCCACATCGGTTAGCTCCGGACCAATGACATCGATCTTGCCATCCTCGACCTCGTCCATGCGCTTGCTGGTAACCCATTCCACCATGTGCGTCCTGCCCCCACCGCACTCTAGATAGATATCATCACCGCGGACTCTCTCCCCCTCAAAGGCAGGGCCAAAGGCTACCGGAATTGGCACTTCAGCTATGTTGACTTTCAGCCCTCTTACTTCTACTGCCTTGGCGACGATACTATCGTGGGGAATATTGGAAACTACATGCTCATAGGTGCAGATACCGGTGGGCAAAACCTCAGGTATCGGGGTATCAGCGATAGTAGGAAACCCCCAGTTAATTGCACCGGCAGCATTAGCATACCATTCATCGGTAACATAGCCCAGAGGCATAGCGAAGGCAAAGATACGGTCCTTATTATATATCAGCACCTTTCTGTAATCACCAGGTTCAATACCGCCGAAAGCAAGGGCAGCTCTGGTAGCAAAACCAGTAGCAAATACGGTGGCACTGACGTCAGGCCCAAATGAGACCAGACGAGTCGGCCAGCCAATCTGCACTCCTGCTTCCACCAGTTGCTCCGAGAACCTTTTACCGTTATACTCCCCCGACATAAAGATATACTGGTTCACCTTCTGAAGATCGAGGGCAATCTTAACTGCTATCTCGTTGGTGGGCGCAGCGCCGAGGATAGCAGCAAAGCCGGGAGCAGTACCATCAACAAACTCCACTCCTCTTTTTCTAAGGATGATATCATCGGCAGCACCTAGCCAGATATTGTCATCGGTAATGTCTTCCTGCTTGGTATAAAAGTCAGGCTCCTCCAAATACCGTATCGCCTCTATAATCTCCTCAGCGAAGAAGGTCGCCATCCCGGCATCAAGAGCTGGTGCCAGGTAGGGCAAAGGATGTTCTTCTCTTACTGGTGGCGGGAGCAAGGATTTACACCTCTTTACTACCTGCTCCATATCACCAAGCTTTTCAACCTTAGTCCCCAGAATTCCATAGATTACCGGCAGGTAATAAGCAGTATTGGGAAAGCCTACCGGTTCGTTTGTCCCCCACCTGTCCATTGCCTCTTGCCATTTCTTCTCAGCCCGCTCAACAATTTTGTATGCTCCTCTAATCGCCGCTGATGCAATAACTTTTGACATATTTAAAGACCCCCTATCTTCATAACTCTTGTCCTCAGGCTATACCAGCTCACGTCTCATTTCCATATCGTAGAGTATTCTCTCTCGAGCTTTATCAATACCCAGTGCCTTGCGCTTCTTATCAATATGTGCAATCATGAGTTGAGCTGCCTTAATCGGGTCTGGCTCAAAAGCCCACATACCACCATACATATCCTCAAAATCCTTGAACAAGAAATCAGTAACTTCTTTACTGCCAGTAGTGGGCCAGGTTACACCGAAGACAGTGAATACCCCTGAGCCGACAAAATACTGCCCGATAGAGATTGCCTTTTCGCTCATCCACTCCGGCGCAGCTCCGGCCACAGGAAGGTCGCTAATGTCATCACCCAGGCCACCGTCTTTCACCATAGCGGTCGCCGCTATCAGGATACGACTGTTATCAACACAGGAACCTAAATGAAGCACCGGTGGGATGCCTACTGCTTCACACACTGAAGCCAATCCCTCACCAGCATATTCTGCTGCTGCCTCAGGGACCATGAGCCCGGCTTCAGCACAGGCAATGGCATTACAGCCGGTAGTAAGCACCAACACATCATTCTTTATCAACTCCTTAACCATCATCACATGGCCTTCATTGTGCTTAACCCGGGCATTGTTGCAGCCAACGACACCGGCTACCCCTCTGATTCGGCCATTGATAATATTGTCATTAAGTGGTCGATAGGAAGCCCGAAACAAACCGCCGAGCAGATAATTAATAGTCTCGTGGCTGAAACCGGCGATCTGGTCAGTCTTTTTATCGGGAATGTAAACATTCTCCTTCCGGTTAGGGAAGTTTTCAATAGCCATCTTGACTATCGCTCGAGCTGATTTCAGCGCATCATGCTCCTCGAACTCAATATGCACGGCACCGGTAATTTTTGCCTTGGGTGAGGTAGTAATAATCTTGGTATGGTAACACTCAGCTACAGTTTGTATGGATTGCATGATGCACTGGACATCTACTACCATAGCATCTACAGCACCAGTTACTATAGCCAACTCCTGCTGCAAGAAGTTACCAGCTATCGGGACTCCGTGCCGCATTAGTATCTCATTGGCAGTGCAGCACATACCAGCTATATTTATTCCGCTAGCTCCTTTTGCTTTAGCAAGCTCTACCATTTTGGGGTCCTGAGCAGCTGCTACAATCATTTCCGATAACAGCGGTTCATGACCATGAATGATAATGTTTACCTCTTCTTTTTCCAGTACCCCCAAGTTTGCTTGGCCGAGAACCGGCGCCGGGGTACCAAAAAGAATATCCTGGAGTTCAGTAGCAATCATACTACCACCCCAACCGTCACCTATAGATGCCCTGACCCCCTGCTTGAGCAAGCTTTTATAGTCCTGGTCAACCCCGATATGGGTTCGGTGCATTATCTCTACAATCTCGCGGTCTATACCTCTCGGAGCAACGTTTTCCCGCCGCCACAGTTCCTGACGTTTCAACGGTGCCTTTCTCAAGGTTATCAGCTCTCCTCCTTGTTTACCAAACTCGGCTAGAGCTTTCTCACCGATATCAATGGCTATTTCATTATTACTGCGGTTGCCAATCTCAATGCCCCAGTCCATAGCCACTTCCAGTAGTTTCTGCTCGTCTTTTATCTCATAGCCAGGTGCTTTACCCTTGGCCACTGCCAGGAAGAGCTCAGCCACCCCCCGTCCATGGTCAGAGTGAGCAGCCGCACCACCAGCTACCATCCGGATAAAATTGCGGGCAGCGATAGTCTCCGCCGTAGCCCCGCAGATGCCTCGCCTCTTCTGCTTCTCCTCCGGAGTTTCTTCCTTTCCCTTTGGTAAAGGTACCCGGCAGGGACCCATCCCACAATTCTTACAGCAACTACCTACAG
>CAZNEL010000048.1:0-12671 GCA_964572285.1 uncultured Dehalococcoidales bacterium
CCCTTACGGACACTACGCCCTGAACGTAGCGCGTCTGCCATTCCGCCACTTCGGCTTAAAGGCCGATACTAAGCTTAAGTTCTTATCTCCTTGCATATCAGCCAACGCTGAGAAACGATGGGATATCCTCGCGCTTTTCAAGGTAAATTATACTTAGCTGGGTTGAGGGTGTCAAATATCTCTATATCTCTATGGGTGTGGTATTGGTAATTTCATCTTAGTCTAACCGGGATAGTGTTGTTAGCAGGTTTGGGAAATAACACCTGGTAGTATTGACATTTTAATATTATTGGGGCTATAGTAGAGTTTCAATGTGGGAGCTAGTTTTTGGAGCTTTAATAGCATTAGGAGGTGAGAGATGAAATTGGTGGTTGTTGGTTTTGGGCAATGTGGGAACAGGGTTGCCGACGAGTTTGCCCGACTAAATAGAAGGGCACGTGGCCAGCGGGGGATTGAGATAACTCCCGGTGTTTTTGCAGTAAATACTGATGTGGCTGATTTAAGCGGATTATGTACTATAAAGCCTGATTACCAGCATAGAATTCTCATTGGTGGTGAGAAGACCAGAGGTCATGGTGTAGCTAAACTGAGCGAGGTTGGAGCTGAAATAGCTAGAGAAGATGGAGATAAAGTTATTGATGCCATAAGAGGGACCAAGCGGTTCTTTGAGACCGATGCTTTCTTATTGGTTGCCGGAGCGGCTGGAGGCACTGGCTCTGGTTCGATACCTATAATGGCACAGCATATAAAGGAGCGCTACGCAGACAAAGCCGTCTATGCTCTGATTATACTTCCCTTTGAGCATGAGGAGGAAACAGAGGAAAGGACTATCTATAACACTGCTGTATGCCTTAAGTCTGTTTACTCAGTAGCAGACGCAGTATTTCTGGTTGACAACCAGAGGTATGTCAGGAAGGATTCCTCCTTAAAAAGTAACATCACTAAGATTAATGAACTCATTGTTGAGCCATTCTATAATCTGCTCTGTGCCGGTGAAGAAAAGAAGGCAAAACATATTGGAGCTAAGATGCTTGATGCCGGCGATATAATGCAGACCTTATCCGGCTGGACAGTAATCGGCTACGGTAAATCACCATTACCACTGATTAGGTTGCCCTTTGAGCCGAGTCGTAACTTCAGAAAGAAGAGCACGGAGACCCATAAGGGGATACAGGCAATGGATGAAGCCACCAGTGAATTATCAGTCCAGTGTAATCCTGCGGATTCGGCGAGAGCACTATATCTGCTTGCTGCCCCTGCCAAGGAAATGAATATGGACTTAATCAAGGAGCTTGGCGACCACCTTCACAGCATAGCTCCCGAGGCTATAATAAGGAACGGGGATTACCCCAGGGAGCGGGGTATGATTGATGTCACCGTCATCCTTTCTCAACTTAGAGATGTTGAGAAAGTCAGGGACTATTATCTTAGGTCGGCTGGCATTGTTGAAACGCTAAAAAAGAAGCAGGAAGCAACAGCTGGCAAGCTCAGTTTAACCGAGGAAGCATCAAAGGATATCCCCACACTACTATAGAACGCTTGACAGTAAGATTGAAAGATTCGTAGATGAAATTTTTGAAGAGACGCCGTGAAGATAGACTATATAGGCAGTGGGTACAACACGATGGTCTTCCTTCTGATGCTATTCCTCAAAGGGATTTAGTTGAAGACGGAAGAATGGTAGAAGAAAAAGAGGATCGGTTGCGGCCATACAAAGAGAAGTTTGTAGATATGATAAGGAAGATTTTGAAAGTATAGGCGAACGTTTCCCTTTTGGCTGATGAAGCAGCATCTTTAAAGCGTAAACCGTGGTAAAAACTGATTAGTCGGGAGAGGGGAAGGGTCAATGGTAATCATGACTCTTCCCCAATCAATAAGCTTATCTAAAACTCAGTTTAAAGAGAATCACTTGTAGCTCTTCGTGAGCAACTAGTATCCCTGTTTATATGCCGGATTGGTGGTTCCTGGGCGTTGGCTGGATAACGTTCGGTGCTGCCGCATAAAGGAAGGAATAGAAAGCTCCTCTTCGGTCTTTATGCTTTTTAGTAGCTTAGTCATTTCCTTTTCACGGTTAGCACCGACCAGCGCTTCCCTAGACGCAAAGCCGGTAGCGATTAATGTCAGCCGTGCCTCATTCACTAAGGTGGGGTCAAGGGTAACCCCGAAGATAATATTTGCCTCCGGGTCAACTGCCTGACGAATGACATCGGCAGCATTATTGACTTCTAACAGACTAAGAGTATTATCACCTGCTATATTTAATAATACACCGCTAGCGCCGGTTACTGAGACATCTAGCAAGGGGCTGTTTAGAGCGTCCCTAGCAGCATCTACAGTACGGTTCTGCCCGCTACCTTTACCAATGGACATCCAGGATGGGCCGGCATTTTTCATTACTGTACTCACATCAGCGAAATCCAGGTTAATTAGTCCCGGCACGGTAATCACTTCGGCAATTGCCTGAACCCCGTGGCAAAGAACCTCATCAGCCATCTTAAAAGCGCCATCGACACCTGTTTTTTTATCACAGAGGTTGAACAGGCGGTCATTGGGAATAACGACCAGGGTATCTAATTTATCAACCGCGTTGGTGATTCCCTCTTCGGCAACCTCACAGCGGTGAGTACCTTCAAACGAGAACGGTTTGGTGACGACACCGATAGTGAGAGCGCCGCTTTCCATGGCAATCTCAGCTACTACAGGCAATGACCCGGTTCCAGTACCACCCCCCATACCAGCGGTGATGAACACCATATCTGCTCCATCAACAAGCTGCTTGATTTCATCTCTGTTTTCTTCGGCTGATTTTTGGCCTATGTTGTGGTCGCCACCAGCTCCCAAGCATCGGGTAAGCTTTCTGCCGAGCTGAACTCGCACCGGTGCTTCAGTAATTGCCAGGTGTTGGGCATCAGTGTTCATGGCGATAAATTCTACGCCTTGTATTTGCTCCCGAATCATTCTAGTGATTGCGTTACAACCTGCTCCACCCAGCCCAATAACCTTGATCTTAGCTGGGCTGGGTACGTAACTTGCTTTTGCCATCTTTCATCTCCTTTGACCGACTATTAAGTAGTGCATTTTTGCTATTGAAGTACCCTAGAAACCTGGGTACTAAAACGTGTGGGCTCCATCTTTTGGTTTGCCAGTCTTGTAAGCCCTTGTTCTTCATTTTCCAGTATATAAGGCCGATGCTGGTAGCATAAGCCGGGTCACACAGTCCACTATCTGTGTTAACCGGGGCGCCGATTCTTACGGGTATTTTAGTTACCTTATGCCCTAGTTCAGCAATACCGGGCAGATTACAGCTGCCACCGGTAAGCACTAATCCTGACGGTATAGCCTTGGAGTCAACCCCTTGTGTCTGGATTAGTATAAGCTGGAGAAGTTCTTCAACACGGGCCGAGATAATCTCACGCAGGTCATGACAGGAGACACTATGTCCGCTTTCGGTTACTGTAAAATCATCACTGTTCGTTTCCGATGGTGTTAGATTACCATACTTCGTCTTAATTTCCTCAGCCAAGTCGAGGGGAAACCCAAAACCCAAAGCGACATCATTAGTGACATTGTACCCCCCTACAGGCAGGGTTGCTGTATGGCAGACACTCCCATCCTTGAAAATGGCAACATCGGTGGTGCTACTGCCAATATCAATGAGCATAACACCGTTTTGTCGCTCGTCTTCGGTAAGAACAGCTTCAGCACTGGCTAGAGATTTAAGCACCAGCCCATCAATACTGATACCGAGACCCATGATGCATTTAATCAGGTCTCGGGCCGAGTTTACAGGCACAGTAACGATATGTGTCTCGACATTCAGACGAAAGCCATGCATACCAATCGGGTCTTTGATATTTCCCTGTCCATCAATGGTAAAAGAGCGGGGTATTACATGAAGTAACCTTTGTTCATCTGGCACGTCAACACTTCGCGCAACCTCAAGAGCTCGCTTCCGGTCTGCAGCACGCACCAACTGGTCGTCATGAGGTATAGAAATAACCCCAGAATTATTCAGCGAACTCATACCTTCACCGGATACACCAGCATAGGCTGATTTAAGTCTGCAACCCGCCATTCTCTCTGCTTTTTTCACTGATTGGGAGATTGCAGCAGTTGCATCTTTGGTATTGACTATCACGCCTTTTTCTAGTCCGCGAGAGGCCGCGGTGCCAATGCCTAAAATTCGGAGTTCTCCGGTGCCGTTCGTATCGGCCATAATAGTGCATATTTTAGCTGTTCCAATATCAATGGCAGCAATTCTAGTTTTCTTCATTATATTACTCCTTACCTGTCTAGGACCTAGAGACACCCGCTATTTTTCATTATTTCTATAGTGGATATTCCACTTCCCACATAGGGAGTTGACGAAAGCTTTCACACTTGCTTCCTGTGAACGGTTAAGATCAGCCAGAAATCCGTGCAGTAATTCTCCGCCGGTCATCCCCGGGGTAGGTTCCTCTGGCCCAGGTAGGTTGATGAAAACGATTTCAGACATTACTTTCTGATACTCTACAGCTGTTCCCATGAGTTCTCTCCTTTCGTTCCTCTAGTTTTAACTAGTTTAGCTGGTGACAAAAGTATGGGTCAACTTTTGTCCCTGTCTATCCAATCGAATTCCAAATTGTCCTAGCATTAGTTCCGTTTGGCATTTATCATTATTAGTCCTGTACCACTTGAACTTTTAGTCCTGCTAAAGTATAATGGAATTTAACTGATTGAGGCATTACTGTGGTTAACGATAAAGATAAGAAAACTTTACCACCATATGTTTCGTACCGCACATTCCGAAATTTTATTGATGGGTTACAGTTAGGAATGCCGTCCCGCATTGACCGCAGCTACTGGGGGGACAAATTATCAGGTAGTAACGGAACTCAGCTCATTACGGCGCTGCGTTTTTTAGGACTTCTTGATAGTGATGGTATCCCACAAACACGATTAAAACAGCTGGTGTCTGCCAGGGGTACTCAAAAAGCAGAAATTCTAAAACAAGTAGCCTATACCGCCTTTAGTTTTCTTGCCGGAAGGTTACTTGATCCTCAGACAGCAACTTATGCTCAATTAGAAGAAGCCTTTTATAATAACTATCAGGTAACTGGTGATGTCGCCCGCAAGTGCATTAAATTCTTTCTCAACCTAGAGAGTGATGCCGGGATTATTTTATCTCCGTTTATCGTGAAAAAATCCAAGACGATACATGCTGATAGTGTAAGAAAAAGGACAGTTAAAAGAGAGAGTAATGGGACGAAGAGGAATTCAGTAACATCTTTGGCGGTAGACTCTGTCCCAACCCAGACAACCTGGTACGAAATGGTATTAGCAAAATTTCCTACCTTTGACCCTACCTGGTCTGATGAAATTAAGCTAAAGTGGTTTGAAGCCTTTGATGCTTTGCTCAAAAGAGGCTTGATACCTGACGCTGACAAATGATATCTCCGGCACCCCTTATCTTCAAGATATTCGCAGTTAATGCACCTTGTTGGCGTAGACTAACCTGAGCAAGAGCTTACAACCTGTGGAACTCCAGTATCTCAAGCGTAACAGTATTTCTGGTATCCTGGTAGACCAAACTTTGAGTACGCTAACTAACTCCTGCTACCATATCAGGAAACTATCGATATTGGTGGGAAGTATAGGTCTTGACATCTATTCCCATTTAGTCTATTGTTATGTCTAACAATTCAAAAGGAGGCATACTATAAATGGAGAAGACTTCTACGGGGCTGGAAGCTAATGTGGCTGGGTTACTGTGCTATGTTTTAGGCTGGATAAGCGGCTTGGTATTTATCTTAATTGAGAAGGAAAACAAGTTTGTTCGCTTCCATGCCATACAGTCAATTATTACGTTCGGTGCTCTTACTATTATTGGCTTCGTTCTCGGCTTTATACCTATAATTGGTGCTATTATTGGCTGGCTTATATCGGTGCTAGGACTGGTACTTTGGATAGTCTTAATGGTCAAAGCTTATCAGGGCAAACAATATAAAATACCATGGGCAGGTAATCTTGCTGAAAAAATGGCAGGAGAGACAGCAGCCAAGTAAAGCCTCTTATAATACAGGCATAGTCAGCTATAAATAATAGAAGTTTCCGGGATTTTGGGAAATTACGTTAAGTCGTCACTAACAAAGTGGCGACTTTTTCGTTATATATAGTGACTAAAATAAAACCTGAGAAGGAGGGGAACAGTGAAGATATTATTAGTGGCCATCCCGATGGCAATAGTAGCAGCTCTGTCAGCATCGTTGCTGGTCAGAAGGAGAGCTAAATTACAGGAGGTTAAAGTAAGACGATGAAGATTTGGAAAATAGCGGTTGTAATAACATTAGTGGTGGCTTTAGTATTGGGGGTGACAATCCCAGGATTAGCAGCTTCAGGCAATTCGGCACCCCAAACTGGTAAATTGACCAACAATGATGAACCACCAGCTTGGGGCAAGAAGCTACCCCGAATAATCAGGGGTGAGGTTACTGATATTGGGAACAACTCTTTTGATGTCTCGAATGAGGAAACCGAGTCGACGATATATGTCACTGAAGACACAAAATTCTTCATGGGCCCAGCACCGATAATGGCGATGCGCCAGTGGCAATTGCACTCTGAGCAAGCGAACATGCCACCACCCATGGCAGCGATGCCAGAGTCGCAATTCGGCTCGCCCCGATCAGGAATGGGAAAAACCAATGGAGGGGTGTCATCATTCATGTTTCAAAGACCAGAGTTTGCACCAAACTTGCTTCAGCTAAACAATGGTCAGGGCATAGTCCAAAGAATACGAGCAAGGCTGGCTCAACTTCGCCCTCTGTGTGAGGAGGCTAACTTCGATGACCTGAATACAGGTGATAGAGTAGCAATCTTGCTAGCGCCGCTGGCAGGAAATACGCCTGCAACAGAAGTAGAGGAGGAACTCATCGCCCAGGTGGTATACATCATCAAGCCATCCGTCTGGGGACGTGTCGCCGGTACTATTGAGAGTCTCTCCGATGATTCCATTGCCATCAAACCAGCTAGCGGTGATGACACTGTCACCCTAACATATGATGAAAATACTATCTTCACCCTCAAAGGCTTTTCCAGTGTGGAGACAGAACAATCCGCCCACGCTGTTTATAATACTGAGACTATGATGGCTAAGGTGATAAAAGTCTGGTCTGAAGAACCCATACTACCCCAGCCAACTGAGTAACTAGCGCTATAAATCCTATAATCCCAGATAAGAGGGGAGCCTTAATCAGGTTCCCCTTTACTTTACCCATATACCCTTGCCAGACTGTCTGGCTTCTTGCTCTAATTCTTCAAAATAGTCCTGGTGTTCGGTATCAGGAGGATAGGCTTTAGCCTGGGCTAACCCTTGTCTTACTAACTCGGCATTAACGAATACATCATCGACATAAACATAGCGCAGCAGCCGACCGTATTTGTCTACTTCGGACACGTCTTTCTCTAAATAGACTATCTTGCCTTCAACCAGTTCGCGATTTACCTGCCATGCTTCCAGACCAAAGGCCTCCACCTCCGGGTGAATCTCCGGAGTATCAATGCCAATATACCTCACTCGGTAATTCCCTTCAATAACAATGGTATCACCATCAATAACCCGGGTAACCCTTGCCGTATCTGGTGGTGCAGCACAACTACAAAATAGCGCAATAAGGGCAAAGCTAGTAACTAAAAGCCAATTTCTAGCATTCATTCTACCGTTATATTAGCGTAGCGTTCCCATTCACTGTAAACACAGCCACAATATTGCTGGCGGTAGATATCCAGTGGCTTGGTCATCCGGCGACTATCAGAGTAGCGCTTCCTGAGATCAGCATATAAAAAAGGAATACCCGATTCGTTAGCCAGTTCGCTGCCGATTTCCCGAAGCAGGTCATGTTTCTGATGAGGGCTAATCAGTAAAGTAGTAGTGAAAACGCTAAAGTACATCTGGTGAGCAGTTTCCGCCGTCTTCGACAGGCGAAGCTTAAAGCAATACTGACAGCGCTGGGCTTCATGTCCTACCACTTGGCGGAAGTAGTCAACCATGTCATAACCCTCAGCTACTATCAGCGGTAAATTCATCTCCTGAGCCAGAGACTGCATTGCCTCCATGCGGTACTGGTGCTCCATATAAGGGTGGATGTTGGGGTTATACCAAAAGAAGGTTACCTCATATCCCTGCTCTCGCCAGTACTGAGCAGTATAGGCAGCACAATGAGCACAGCAGCTATGAACCAGAACTTTTTTCATTCTTGATTTACCTCGACTGATTATAATAATATCAGGTAAATAATCCCCATACGTTCTGCCCAGAATTAGGCTCATCTGATATTAACTAGGGCCTTCTCTCAACATAGCCCAATAGCTGAGATCAGTACCAGGGATTACCCCCTGCTCAATCACCTTGAAGCCGTAATGCTGATATATGAATACATTTTCACTATTTTCAGTATCAAGATAGCACGGCAAATGTTCCTCATCTATCCTGACAAGCATTGCCTTTAACAGCGCACCAGCATAACCCCTCCCTTGAAATACTGGGGCAACACCAAGAGTCTGCAGAAACCAGTGTCGGAAGGGTGCGCGGCGTCGACGTATGAGATTAGCATATTCATTAAAACGCTGCATTTTACCCGTGACTCTACCTATTTTAGGAAGCAATGATAGCCCTCCGCAGCGTATTATTCCCCAGAGCGACATATCGGCTGTTTCTGGAGGGAACCACATAGCAACCCCCTCCAGACTAGAGGATATGGCATAGACTTCACCATATGAAACACCATAGCGGATATTCAACTCAAAAATATAGGGTAATACATTTTTCCTTTGAGAGGTATCCGGGAGTAAGTAGACAAAGAACGGATCATCTTGAAATGCCCTGGCAAACACCTCGCTAGCAGGCTTAACCTGAGATTTCTTAAGTCTGACAAGGTGGTTTAAATCAGCTATCATTATATATTTACTTCTCCCTATTTCAATATTATTCTATCTGTTAGAATGCTCAGAAAAGTACGACCCCTCTTCCCTAAATGCATTTTATCCTAAAGGAATTAGCTTATGTCAAATAAAGTCGGAGTGGATAATGGTAAGGAGGTTATCTACAGATTCTCTTACCAAAGGTTTGCCTGAGGGGATTTATCCTTATTATAGGTTAAGCCAAGGTGTTCGTAGGCTGCTTGAGTGGCCAAGCGACCGCGCGAGGTTCGTTCCAAAAAGCCCAGTTGCAAAAGATAAGGTTCATAAACATCCATGATAGTATCTGACTCCTCACTGATGGCAGCGGCGATAGTATCCAGCCCCACCGGACCACCATTGAATTTATCAATGATAGTGTGTAATACCTTGTGGTCTATCTCATCCAATCCTATACGATCAACTTCAAGCTTGGATAGTGCCTCGACCGCCACCGTTTGGGTGATTACCCCATCAGCCATTACCTGAGCATAGTCTCTAACCCGCTTGAGCAATCGGTTAGCCACCCGAGGGGTACCTCTAGCCCGACGGGCTACTTCTCTAAGTCCTTCAGTTTCGGCCTTTATCTGTAGGATACGAGCTGAACGCTCCAGGATTATCTCTACAGATTCATGGTCATAGAAATCAAGCCGATAGACAGCACCAAACCGGTCGCGGAGGGGTGGACTCAGTAAAGCAAAGCGGGTAGTGGCCCCAATTAGGGTAAAGGGGGGAAGATTTAACCGCAGGCTCCTGGCGCCGGGCCCCTTGCCGATGATTATGTCAAGAGCAAAATCCTCCATAGCCGGGTACAAGACCTCCTCTACTGCACGACTCAAGCGGTGGATTTCATCGATAAAGAGAATATCCTGATTACGTAAATTAGTTAAGATAGCTGCCAAGTCTCCGATGCGCTCTATTGCTGGACCAGAAGTAATCCTGATGTTTACTCCCATCTCAACAGCAATAATGTAGGCTAGGGTAGTCTTACCTAGGCCGGGTGGTCCATATAGCAAGACATGGTCTAGTGGCTCATCCCTACCCTTGGCTGCGGAGACGGCTATATTCAGATTATCCTTAATCCCTGCCTGGCCAACGAAGTCATCAAGACGCCGGGGTCGAAGGCTGGTATCAAGGGATAAGTCCTCAGTGCCAGGTTTACCTGATATGATACGAGCTATTTCATCCACCTCCCTTATCTAATAGCAGTTTTATTATATCACATCTTTACCTGAGCCAGAATAGACCAATTATAAAAACAGAGTCGCCCCAATTGTGATAGGGCGACTTCCAAACTAATCGAGCGACAGCGCAAGAGGCCTTTATTTAACTAGTATTTCCTCATCTGACCCATCAGCCACCTGACTGGAAGCATCGTCACCCGGTTCCTCAAACTCATCACCAGCTAACTGAATAGGTACTTCACCACCCGGTTTCTCACTAGCTTCCAGCACCGGTACATCTTCGGAAACCGGATGGTGGGCTGGAATCAACTTGCCAATAATTACATTTTCCTTAAGCCCAAACAGTCTATCTATCTTGCCGTGGATGGCAGCTTCGGTAAGCACCCTGGTGGTCTCCTGGAAAGAAGCCGCTGCCAACCAGCTATCGGTGCTTAGTGAAGCCCTGGTAATACCCAGTAGGACCGGCTGGGCAGTAGCGGGTTCACCACCCTCAGCTAACACCTTAGCATTAATATCTTCATATCGCGCCCGGTTCACCAGCTCACCAGGCAATAACTCAGTATCACCTGAGGAGTCTATACGAACTCTGGTCAGCATTTGGTGAACGATAACTTCAATATGCTTGTCATTTATATTCACCCCTTGGGAACGATATACTTTTTGTACCTCATCTACCAGATATTGCTGAACTGCCTCCCGGCCTAAGATATGCAATATATCTTGCGGGTTGATAGAGCCGTCAGTAAGTTGTTGCCCTGCTTTTATTTGATCTCCGGTTTGAATACGAATATGGGCAGCGGCTGGAATGATATACTCTTGTTCTTCTTTCTCCTCATAGCTGATAGACAACTGCCCATCTTGAATAGTTACCTTACCAGTTACTCGAGCCAACACAGGTTGAGTTTCAGACACCAAGGTGACCGACTCTGTTGTAACTTCGGTAGGGGTTGGGCAAGCTAGCACTGCTCCTATGTCTACCCACTGACCATTATCTACCATGATCTGCCAGCCAGAAGGTAGCGAGTATTCATCCTGGTATACCCCAGAGCTAGTGACCTTAATCTTTCTTCCCTCTTCACCTTGAATTACCTCAGCCACTCCATCTATCTCCGAGATAATAGCTTGACCTTTAGGTATTCTCGCCTCAAAGAGTTCTTCTATTCTAGGTAAGCCACTGGTAATATCGAGCCCGACTATGCCACCAGTATGGAAGGTACGCAATGTTAGCTGGGTACCTGGTTCACCAATGCTCTGAGCAGCGATGATACCCACTGCGGTATTGGGCTCAACAAAATACCCACGAGAAAGATCACGACCATAGCATCGCCGGCAGGTCCCCTCTCTAGACCGACAGCTAAGAGGAGACCTAACATAGGCACTGGTTAACCCAGCAGCAATAATTTCATTTGCCTTCACTTCATCAATTTCCTCATTTCGGTCAACTATAATTTCCCCGGTCTGAGGGTTTACTACTTTACTGGCTGCCAATCGCCCGGTCATCCGCTCAGTCAATGGTGGTAATAGTTCCTTCTTCTGAGGTTCCGACACCCATATACCATCGGTAGTTCCACAGTCATCTTGCAGAGTAACTATATCCTGGGCAATATCAATTAGGCGCCTGGTAAGGTAACCACTATTCGATGTCCTGAGCGCAGTATCAGCTAGTCCTTTACGGGCACCATGGGTTGAGATAAAGAATTCCAGAACACCAAGCCCTTCGCGGAGGCTTGACTTGATAGGAAAGTCAATTATCCTGCCGGCGGGGTCTGTCATCAGTCCCTTCATACCAACCATCTGTCTAATCTGGGAAATATTCCCTTTCGCCCCTGAGGTTGCCATCATGTACATGCCACCGTAGCGGTTAAGACTCTGCGAGATAGTCTCCGTAAGTCTATCAGTGGTCTCCATCCACACCCCTACAGTGCCACTATACTTTTCATCCTCGGTGATTAAGCCGCGACGATACTGGTTTTCAATAATGGCGACCCTTTCTTCTGCCTCACCTATTAGTTTAGCTTTACTTTGCGGAACCTCGATGTCGTTCATAGCAATAGTAGTCCCAGATTTAGTGGCGTATTGAAAGCCTAGTTGCTTAAGGTTATCCAGCACTGCTGCTGTGTTCTCATTACTTAGTAGTTTATAGCAATCAGTTACTATTTGCTTTAAGCGCGACTTATCAGTGACCTCGTTTAAGAAACCTAACTCCTGTGGCAGAGCATCATTGAATATGATGCGACCAACACTAGTCTTAATCCTCTGTCCACTAATTTTCTGGTCCCTGACCTCAATCTCAGCTCTAAGGTCAATAACACCCAGTTCATAGGCAAGTCTTGCCTCTTCAAAACTGCCAAAGATTGAGTCTTTCTCCTTAGCTTCAGAAGGGATACTCGTCAAATAGTAACAGCCAAGAACTATGTCCAGAGTCGGTGTTACTACTGGCTCACCGGAGCTGGGTAGTAGCATATTGTAGATGCTGAGCATCATTTCTCTCGCCTCTTTGACGGCAGTTTTGGATAAAGGAACATGAACTGCCATCTGATCGCCATCAAAATC
>CAZNEL010000049.1:0-12337 GCA_964572285.1 uncultured Dehalococcoidales bacterium
GATGGCAATGATGAATAAGAAGCTATTTCCTGATCTAGAGCTGATTTGTTTCATGGCCAGGCTGGAATACCAGTTTCTAAGCTCCAGCTTGCTTAAAGAAGCAGCCAACTTAGGCGGCAAGATTGATAATTTTGTTCCTCAGCATGTAGCCGAAGCACTTAGGAGCAAGGCTCATGGCAAACTGTAAGCCAGGTATTCAGAAAGGGGGAAAGTATACTAAAAAGCTGAGTCATTTCTAGAAGGATAAAATCAGGAGGTTTGCTATATGGCATACAAGATTACGGATGAGTGTATTAGTTGCGGAGCCTGTGAGCCAGAGTGCCCAAATAACGCAATTAGCGAAGGGGAAACAATTTATGTAATTGACCCTGATAAGTGTACTGAGTGTGTCGGTGCCCATGAATCATCCAAGTGTGTTGAGGTCTGCCCGGTAGATGCTTGTGAACTGGACCCAGAGCATGAGGAAAGTCATGAGCAGTTACTAGAGAAATGGCGCGGATTACACCCGGGTGAAACTCCTACTGTTAGTTAATATCAATTTGGCCTAACAGTAGGTTAATCATTATTTGGTAAACTGGTGAGTATTGAACTACTTAGTGCTATGATTCAATTAATCTAGCACTAAGGAAGTCTGGCGTTCTGGTTGAGTTTATCATTTTGTTGCTTACAGGTGAGCTAGGTTAGTGTTTGCCTTAAAGGGTAGTTTCACCATTTCTGTAGCTTCTTCTACAACGTATCTCCTCTCCCCATGTGTTTTTAAGCAGAAGCTCCCTCTATTTGGCTACACATAATACCCTTGAGACTAGACAACTAGCCTCTGGCACAAGAGTTTTGAAGAACTACCAGACAGATCGGTAGTTCCTTTGCAAAGAAGGCTAAATCTGCTACGCTAGTGATTTAATTCACACTAAGAATCCGCACATATTCGGATAAAAGGAGATAAGTCATAAACCTAAAACAGCTATTGGAAGAAACAGCCAGGCAATATGGAAGGAAGACAGCGATTGTCTATGGTGCCCGCAGGTTATCCTACGCTGAGCTGGATGAAACCTCCAATAGGATAGCTAATGCTTTGATTGGAATGGGAGTAGAGAAGGGCGACCGAGTAGCCATGCTATTACCCAATAGCCTGGAATTTGTCATCATCTATTTTGGAATAGTCAAGATTGGTGCCCTTGCTGTTCCCCTGAATATTAGAAGTAAGGTTGATGAACTAGCCTCTCTGTTTAATGATTCTCAACCGAAGGTGCTGGTAGCGGAAAGCCCTTCTCTGGAACTGCTAGTTTCTGCTTTACCCCGCTTTAAATACATAGAACATGTTATAGAGGTGGGTGATAAATACACGGGTCAATTTATTAGCTACCACCACCAGATTATGACTACGAGTTCAGCACGTAGGGTTGAAGTAGAGCTAGGGCCTGAGGATATTGCCCTTATTGCCTATACTTCAGGTCCTACCGTTAATCCTAGAGGGGTGGTACTAACCCATCGCAGTCTAACCACCGAGGCAGCCATATCAGCTTATGGATTTCAGCAGACCGATAAAGATAGGGTAATACTGTTTGCTTTGCCGATGCACCACGCGGTCGGCTTGGTAGGCATATTACTAACGGCTATTTACAAAGGTAGCACAGTGATAATAGTGCTAGGGTTATCTATTAGAGGTGTCATGGAAGTTATTGAAAGGGAACGGGCAACCGTATTTATGGGGGTACCCTATGTTTATGTCTTGACGGTTAATGTAGCAGAAAAGGAGGGGATAGAGAGTGACTTAAGCTCTCTCCGCTTATGTGCCAGTGCTGGTGCCCCTCTACTGCCTGACATTATGAAGCGGTTTAAGAAGCAATTTGGTTTAAATATTATTGACTTCTGGGGTTTGACCGAGGGTGTATGTCACGCTACCTGCCCGCCGGTTGATGGCAGCGGAAAGTTTGGTTCGGTGGGGAAAGCCCTGCCTCGTTGGGAGGTAAAGATAGTAGATGATGATGGTAGAGCACTTCCGCCAAATCGTCCAGGTGAGATAATTATCAGAGGTCCCATAATGCAGGGCTATTATAATAATCCGCAGGCTACCGCTGAAGTAGTTAAGGATGGCTGGCTTTATACCGGTGATATTGGGAGACTGGACAAGGATGGCTACCTGTATATCTCGGGCAGAAAAAAAGACATGATTATCCGTAAGGGCCAGAATATATTTCCCAGTGATATTGAGGCGGTATTGTCCAGCCATCCTAAGGTGGCTGAGGTGGGAGTGGTAGGGATTCCTGATGAGATGCGAGGGGAGAATGTTAAGGCTTACATTAGCCTGAGAGCAGGAGAGGTAGCTACAGGAGAAGAGCTCAGACGCTTTTGTAGGAAGCATATGGCCGATTACAAATTACCTAAGCAAATTATGTTTCTAGATTCCCTGCCCAAAACTGCTACCGGCCAGATTCGCAAGGAGGACCTTAAAACATCACCTCATTAATTTCCCCTCTCACCAGAGGCTTAACAGCTCTTAGACTCCTCTGACAGACCGCTATGTTTAACCTTATTGCAAAATACATCAACTTTTGCTATATTATACATATATGCATAGTGAAACTATGTATACTAATAAGCGAGGTGAGCGGAATGGCGCCAAGACGTGAGTTAATGAAGGTGAATATTGATTCCTTACTTCTTTGCTTAATATCCCAGCAGTCTATGTATGGCTATCAGATTCTTAAGGAGCTGGAGATAAAGAGCGAGGGCTACTTCAAACTTAAGGAGGGCACTCTTTACCCGGCGCTCCACCGTTTAGAAGAGGCAGGCTTAATCCTCGGTAAGTGGCAGATGCTGCCCAACGGTCGACAAAGAAGGTATTATCATATTACCGATAAAGGTTATCAGATGCTGATGGCCAAGAGGAACCAGTGGCAGGACTTTTTCACTGCCATGAACCTGATTATTCAACCGGTCCGCATCTAATACAGGGCAGATGAGATGGCAACCGTACTGAGTCTTTACCTGGATAGTATTAGAGACAATCTAAGAGTCGACCCCTTTATGGAGAGGGAAGTCCTAAGTGAGCTCGAGACGCATATTGAGGATAGATTAGAGGAGCTAAAGGACACCGGGCTATCTGAAGAAGAAGCAGCCAGCGCTTGTGTAGGATTGTTGGGTTCGGCCAAAGTTGTCGCCCGTCAGATATACGAGGCTCATAGTCAGGGTAGCTGGCAACAAGCGCTACTAGCTTCGGCACCACATCTGCTTTTTGGTCTGCTCTTTGCTCTCAATTGGTGGCGGGGCGTTGGCTGGTTACTAACTATGCTCGCCATAGTGCTAGCTACAGCGATTTATGGCTGGTGGCATGGTAAACCAACCTGGCTTTTCCCCTGGCTTGGCTACTCCCTACTGCCAGTGGTTGGTGCTGGTCTCCTTTTACTCTATCTGCCCATGGGATGGTCATGGGTAGCAATAATTATCTATATCCCATTGGCTTTATGGTTCCTGTACTCTGTTATAGTTCAGACTATAAGAAGAGACTGGTTATATAGCTCACTAATGCTGATTCCGGCACCTATCATCATCGGTTGGTTCTTAGCGGCGCAGTTTGGGAGTAAATTCCCTGAATTTAGTGCCCAGCGCCTTTACGATTTGGCTCCCTGGATAGGTTTAAGCTTCCTAGCTTTGTCGGTCAGTGTGGCTGCATTCATTCGCTTAAGACAGCGCTGGTTAAAGGTAGCTATATTAGTCGTATCAGGGTTTTCAGCCCTCATTATGGTTGCTTATTATGCCGAGGGCAGGCTGAACTGGCCGGCATTTCTAGTACTAACCCTGGTAATGTTTGGGCTTTTCTTAACTCCGGCATTGGTAGAAAGGCGAATAAGACGTCGTCGTGTGTGGCGCTCGGCCCAGGTGTTGGCTGGTTCGGAAGGTGGTAATGCAACCAGCGACTATTGTAACTGATACCACCGCCTGTATACCCAAAGAGCAAGTAGAGAAATATGGCATTGAAGTGGTGCCGATAGAGCTTATTTTTGGTGATAGGGTCTATCGGGATGGGATAGATATAAGCCCCACCGAATTTTATGCCCTGCTCCGGCAGGCAAAGAAACTTTCCACTACTTCAGGCTCATTACCCGGTTCCTACCTTAAGGCTTACCATAACGCAAGCCGAAGAGCAGCTGGTATCCTCTGCATCACCGAGTCATCCAAGTTCAGTGGGATGTTTAACTCAGCTAAGGTAGCTATGGAGATGGCCAAAAATGACCTTCCCAATGCAGTTATAGAGGTACTTGAATGTAATACCGCCGCCGGCGGAATGGGACTGGTGGCTCTAGCCGCCGCCAAGGCGGCAGCTTCAGGGAAAAGCCTGGCCGAGGTAGTGGGAATTGCCAGAAGCATGGGGCAACGTGTAACTCTCTTTGCTATGCTGGATACCCTTGACTATCTGGTTAAAGGGGGGCGTGTACCTAAAGCAGCTGGCTTGGTTAATTCCTTGCTTCAGATTAAACCTGTTTTCACCGTTAATCAGGGGGATGCTTATACGGTAGCTCTTCCCAGAACCACCCGTAGCGCTATAAAGCGTATACTAAAGCTAACAGCTCAGAGCGTAGTTAAGTGGCAACCATTACATGTAGCGGTGATGCATGCTGATGCCCTGAAGAAAGCGATAGCACTCAGGGACCGGATTGCTTCAGAGTTTGACTGTGCTGAGTTATTCATCACTGAATTTACCCCGGTAATGGGGGTGCACACCGGGCCAGGGGTAATTGGTATTGCCTTCTATAGCGGGGATTAGGGGTTCCACCTGGATATCTAAGGGGGTGGAGCCCCTCTTTTGATATCCTTTCCTCTCTTATCTGAAGGAGAGAGGAGGGTAAAGGGCATGAGGTAGATAACTAGTTTATTAACCCATCCTCTATACCCTAAAGGTAAGCCAGTGGGAGTTTAGTAATTAGCTGGTCTTTAGACCAGCAACTTTACAGAATAGTCTCTCTTTGCTAAACTTTAGTTAGCAGTAGTCCTAAAACAGAGGTGATATCATGGGGCGACGAGACTTTAGACACAGAGAGCCAAAGAAAACCAAGAAAGAGTCCAAGAAAATATCACCAGTTGATATCTTGCCACCTTCAGTAGCTACGGAATTAGTGAAGAAGGTAAAAAAGAAGCGGGAATCCGAGGAAGAAGAGTAAGACAAATAGCTGCCTATCAGCAGCTTCACAACACCGGGGAGCTAAGGAATCAGGTTAAGAATACTTAGCACAAATGATATTCAAGGTGGTAAGTGATGACCAACTTAGCCTCGGTTGAGGTAGTAGTATACGGCCTTGTCCAAGGAGTCTTCTTCCGTGCCTTCGTACACAGACAGGCTACCCGGCTAGGCTTAGCTGGTTATGTGCGCAATTTACCCAGTGGGGAAGCCGTAGAGGTTCACGTAGAGGGAGAGAGGAAACAGTTGGAGGAGTTGATTGGTTACCTCAAGGTTGGGCCGCCGGGAGCCAGGGTCGAACAAGTAGTGACTAACTGGTCAGAAAATACCGGGAGTTACTCCCGATTCAGTATAAGATATTAGCTTTGATTAGCTCTAAGTCTGTTTTATACCGTAGTACTGGTCGGTCTCAAGGAGGCAAGGTAAAATCTCAGGCGAAGTGCATCAAGTACCCCCACCACGCCACTCGCTCAGTTGCTTTCCTAGCTCCTCCAAGTCAATAAACCAGCGTAGATTAGCTTGATTAGTGCTAATAATATAACCTCTTAGAAAAAATCGTCAGTTCTCTAATTCCACCTTGGCCTCTTTAATCAAGTCAAGGTGCTCGGTTTTAAGTCCCAGCGCGGCTGAAGCCTCACAATCTATCTCATAAGGCTCACCGATAAAGACCTTGCCATACTCCTCAATTTTACCCTGAGTAGAGTCACCCGTACTTACAAACTTCTGGCGAGCTTCTATGATTCCCAAGTCAAAGGGTAAAGTAAAATAGAGGTCAGCTATTACCTTCTCAATCCCTAGGTTGTATAATTCCCCCCAGCCACCTGATGCCTCGCCACGATACTTGCTAACTGGTAGTGACGTCAACAAATTCATTATGCTAAGGCTACCCCTGCCATTAAAAACCTTGAGTGGAGCCACCGTTATCAGGTAGTCACAAGACAAGATAACATTTGGTACCCAGAAGGTGGGGATAGCCAAGGGCTTGTGTAGAGGGTTATCCACCTCCACCCAGGTACAATCCTTCACGTCCAGTGTTAGCACCCGTGGGAAATTGTAACCCAAGGCCTGACATACAGGATAGACCGGCTCTCCTCCCGGAGTGCCCTCAAGGAGCAGAATATCAGCATCACTATTCCGTCTAATGCTTCCTATTATCGATGCTAATATATCCCGGCTGGTAGTCGCCGGGTATGGCACCGGATAAGAAGCGCAGGGCTTAATGAGAACCCGCCGCGCCCTCGATATTGCCGGTGGTACTTTAAAAGTAAATTTTGAAGCCTCAAATATCAAGTATTCTCCCTTAACCAAACAAGCAGGCCCTTTACTGCTTTACATTCGTTCTAAGCTATCCCATCTCCTCGTTCCAATCCAACATCATCACCTGAACTACATCCCCAGCTTCTACTCCCGGCTTATCCTCGGGAACAATCACCAGTCCGTTGGCTAAGCTCATAGAGGTTAAAACCCCTGAGCCCTGAGGCCCAGTTGGCCGGGCAAAGTATTGGCCGTTACGTTTCCCCACTATCACCCGGGCAAAGACACGGCGCCCGTCACTGTTTACTATTGGCTCTTCTATTACTGCTTCTATGACTGGCTTAGCCAAGTTTTTCCTGCCCATCATCTTAAGGATAGCCGGGCGGGCAAACAGCTCAAAGGTGACCATAGTGCTAACCGGATTGCCAGGTAAACCAAGATGGGGTATATTCTTGTTTACTCCCACCCCACTAGTCCCCCTAATAGTACCAAAAGCAAGAGGTTTCCCCGGCTTCATCCGAACCGTCCAAAAGGCAATCTCACCCTGTTTGGCCAAAACATCCTTGACGATATCGTAATCCCCCATGGAAACACCACCGGTGGTTATCAGTATGTCAGCATCTAGTCTCTCACGGAGACTAGCCACCAGTGAAGCTTCACTATCTAAGGCTATCCCGAGGATTTTGGGAAGGCCGCCGTAGCGCTTAACCAGAGCCGCTACACTGTAAGAATTGCTGTTATATATCTTACCTCTGGGCAGGGGTTGATTCATGTCTACCAACTCATTGCCGGTAGCCAGGATAGCCACCACCGGGCGACGGATAACCTTCACCTTATTGCATCCCAACGAAGCCAGAATCCCTATCTCCGGGGGTCTGATTACTACCCCTTTAGCTAATACTAATAACCCGTGGGTAATATCTTCACCTGCCCGCCGAATATCGTGACCAGTTTTTACTTCGTATAGAATGCCTATTTCACCGGAAATCCCCTGTCGCCGGGCTTCATCGGTACTTTCAAATCTTACTATCGAGTCAGCACCTCGTGGCAACGGAGCTCCAGTCATAATACGAATCGCCGTCCCCGGGACTACCTCAAGATCGGAGATTGAACCAGCGGCAACAGTATCAATAACACGCAGCAAGCGAGGATTCTGTTCCGTAGCACCAATAGTATCCTCTGCCCTAACGGCATACCCATCCATAGCCGAATTGTCCAGCGGAGGAATATTAATCGCTGAGTATACATCCTCTGCCAGGACTCGTCCTAGACAATCGAGTATAGGCACCAGCTCTGCCTCCAGAACATCTACATAGCCAAGAATCTTATCCAGTGCTTGCTCAACGCTTAGCAATAATAATGTCTCCTTCACTGCTGGCTAACTCCTGTGCTATCTCCAAATCAGCCTCAGTGTTAATATTGAAAAAGCTCAAGTGCTCGGGATCAAACCGGTCAATCTCCTCAGCATCCAGGTATCTTACCTTAACCAAGGCTAAAAGATCGCTGATTTTCAAATTGCCTTGCTTAAGCAGGTTTTCCATCGGCGCCAAGCACCCCTTTGAGTAAACTGCGTGAAGCGGTTCAACCAGACTGCCTAGCCGTGGCATTACTAAATCAAAGCCATCGGCAATCCGTACCATGTAACGCAGCAAGTCCTGGTTCAAAAAGGGCATATCACAGGCGACAACAAGGTTGTAGAATGAATCTGAAGTTGCCAAGCCAGTATAGATACCACCCAAGGCACCCTTGCCTGGGTATATATCAGCTACTAATCTCAGCTTGGGGTAGTCGATAAACTGTGGCAAAAACTGCTTGACAGCAGTAACCATAATAATATCACTATTAAGTAAGCTGAGATTAAATATTACCCGTTCCAATAGGCTGGTATTACCAACAGTTTCTACAGTCTTATCACGCCCCAACCGCAAACCCTTGCCACCAGCTAGAACAATACAACTTATATTCAAGTTATTTCTTAATTCCTTTCCCTAACCTCACTCCCTATATTATTTTACCACATTAGTCAACAGCCCAAAGCTATAATGCAGATCTAAAAACTATAATTTGGGTACTGGCTGGAAGTTCTTCCGCTGTAAAATTCCGTTCACTAGTTCCTAACCTGGTTACCCTCTCCTTTCCCTTAAGGAAATCGTCTACACCAGTTATAGGAAAGGTACACTTATCGGTCTGAAAGTGCATGGGGATAATCACTTTGGGCTTGAGCTGGCTACAAACCTGGGTGGCAACCTTGGCATCAATGGTATAGTAACCTCCAACCGGGATAAGCAGTATATCTACTGCACCTATCTCTGATATCTGCTTATTGTTAAGAAGATGCCCGAGGTCACCGAGATGGCAGACCCTTATGCCATCAATCTCAAAGCAGAACATAATATTATTGCCTCTCTGGTGTCCACCAGTTTCATCATGGTAGCTAGCTATACCTTTGAACTCTATTCCTTTAACCCTGCTTATACCGTTCTCTCTAACTATCTCAGGATCACCCCTAACCGCAGTCACATTGTTATGGTCAAAATGGTCATGGCTCACGGTAACAATATCAGCCGATTCGGTGATTTCACCATAGCTAAGGCCATTTCCCGTGGCATAGGGGTCAGTGATTATCTTGGTTCCGGTATCTGAGGTAATCAAAAAAGAGGCGTGCCCCAACAATTTAATCTTCATAATATAAGCCCTCCTTTGCTTTTACTTTTTAGACAAAGACAGAACAAGATTCACCAGAGTGCGTACCGGCACTCCGGTAGCCCCTTTCATCAGATAGCCTCGTTCCCTCTCGCTCATACTGGTGCCGGCAATGTCAAGGTGAACCCACGGAGTGTCGCCAGTGAATTCAGCCAGAAACTGAGCAGCAGTAATAGCACCAGCCGACCTACCGCCGACATTCTTAATATCTGCTACTTCACTTTTAATCTGTTCTTTATATCCTTCATGCATGGGCATCTGCCAGGTAAGCTCTCCGCTACCATTACCGGCAGCAATTACCTTATCCATTAGCTCCTGATTATTACCAAAAGCACCGGTATATACGTCGCCCAGAGCTATTACCATGGCTCCAGTTAGAGTAGCGACATCAACAATATGCTTGGCACCCAGCTTACTAGCATAGCCTAAGGCATCGGCCAGAATAAGCCGCCCCTCAGCATCAGTATTGATAACCTCGATAGTCTTACCATTCATTGCCATTACGACGTCGCCTGGCTTCTGAGCACTGCCACTGGGCAGATTCTCGGTAGCCGGGATAATAGCTATAGCGTTAACCTTTGGTTTAAGCTGGGCAATAGCGCTTATGGCTGCCATGGCCGCCGCTCCTCCAGCCATATCTCCTTTCATCTCTTCCATCTTCTCTGACGGCTTGATAGAAATACCCCCCGAATCAAAGGTTATACCCTTACCAACCAAAGCCAAGTCAATTTCGTCAGAGTCACTGCCTTTATAATGCAGAGTAATGAACTTAGGTGTTTCCACACTTCCCTGAGCCACTCCTAGTAATGCCCCCATCCCTAGCTCCTGCATCTGCTCCCTCTCCAGAACCTTAAGCTCAAGCCCATAGTTATCAGCTAACCTCTTGGCTACTTCAGCCATTTGACTGGGTGTCATATAGTTACTTGGCTCATTGACCATATCACGAGCCAGATTAGTGGCTTCAGCAAGAACTCTTCCCAAGTTGCACCCTTGCTCTAAACCAGTGAGCCTGGTTTCATCAGCATCTACAATAGTAAGCTGTTTGATCTCACCATACTCAGCCTCCTTAGTCATGTGCTTACGAAATGAGTAGGTGCCTAGTAGAGCTCCCTCAGTTACAGCTTGGGCAGCGACCTCTATACTTATGTCAGCGACTCCTGCTCCTTGAGCAGCGGTGACTATGTTTTCTATACCCTTCTGCCGTAGAAACCGGCAGGTTTCCGCTGTTATCCTACGAACCTTATCCACGGTTAGCTCCGACTGCTTACCCAGACCAGCAATAACCACCCTGGCGGCCGGCAGCCTACCCAAACTATGCACCATAGTAATCTCATTGAGTTTACCTTTAATTTCACTCTGGTTAATGAGTTGGGAAACAGCTCCATCCAAAGCTCTGTCTACGGCAGCCAGGTCACCCTCGGGATGCAGTGTTTCCTCAAAAAAGCTTACCACAATAGCATCCGTTTTTACCTTACTAATATCACCGATAGTAACATTAATCTCCATCTTTAAGCTTCCTTTCCTTTACTAATGTAGATTGTTCAACTTTAACGCCTCACCTCGCGGACAATCTTGTCCAGGACAGGAGTAATATCCCGGGAAGTATCCACAGCGTAGTGGTTACGGCTGATTTTCTGAACCGCAGGCTTCATCTTCTGGTATACCTTCCAGTCAGCATCTGATTTATCTCTTGGGTTTATCCCTTCTTGTCTGGTGTTAAGCCGGTCACGTACTATCTCGGCTGGTGCCTCAACTCGCACCAGAATTAGCTTAACATCCAAGTGGTCAGCAATACTATATAGGCGCTCGCGGTGTCGCTCCGAGAGATTAGTCGCATCCAGGATAAGTGAAATTCCCTTTTTCAACAGTTTTTCAATAAGAAGATGGCAGACCTGGAAAAGGTGACTACTTTCCTGCAGGTTATAACTGGGTGAAGGAAAAAGGATCTTACGCAAGGCATCGCTTTCCAGGATAACAAACGGTAGCTTCTCAGCTAGTTTGCTACAAAAGTAGCTTTTCCCTGTTCCCGGTAAACCACTAACTACAATGAAGGCAGGCTCTGCCATTGGCTCAGGAAGTTGTCCTAAACTTTCGGCTAGCCGCTGCACATCAGAAACACGCTGGACAAGTTCCACATCCTAATTATAGAATGTTTCCTTTAATTTGGCTAGATGGCGTACCCGTTTATATGAGCGAGAGTTGCTCCAGTGCTGAGCGAGCCGCTTCAGTCTCGGCTGCTTTTTTACTTTTACTTGAGCCTCTTCCCAGCACAGTATCACCTACTCTTACCTCAACAGTAAACCTCCTGTCGTGGGCTGGCCCCTCGGTTTCTGCCAAATAATAGGCAGGTGTTTGCTGTTGCCTGGATTGGATTAGCTCCTGGAGTTGTGATTTGTAATCAGTCTTTACCCCCTGTTTTACCACCTTTTGTAGTTCTTTGTTAAGTAACCTCAGGATGAAATCTCTGGTGATAGCCAAACCTTGGTCAAGGAAAACAGCCGCTATCACTGCTTCTAAGACTCCAGCCAGGTTGGTTAGCTTATTCCGTCCCCCACTTGCCTCTTCGCCTTTCCCCAGATAGAGGTAGTTGCCTAGACTAATAGTTCTGGCTATGTGAGCCAGGGTCTCTCGACTCACTAGAGCCGAGCGGAGTTTGGTCATCTCCCCTTCACTGAGCTGGGGATAGCCCAGGTATAGCTTCTCAGCGACAACTAGGCCTAAAACAGCATCGCCCAGAAATTCCAACCTTTCATTGGAAACTGGGGCAAAGTCGGGGCTCTCGTTAATATAGGAGCTATGAATTATAGCCAGTTTCAGGAGAGACGGGTCATTAAAAGGGATACCCAAAATTTGTTGCAAAGCAGATAAAAAAACCAAAGCTAGAGTCCTCTTTCCTAAGATAACCATAAACTGTTGAGTTGGTGGTGTCAAATTATACTATAATCGCTTGCACATTGGTTAAGACACGGCTACGTGCTATAATTTTAGCGTGTGGAATAGCCTAGAGATGGCAGCGGACCCTGGATATATCCACTTAAACTATAGACGGCGATTCAATAAAGGAGGGAAAATGATTTCATTACATGAAATCCACGAATATGGAATAGAGTTAGAACAGTGGCTTCGCATGCGGGTCCATCCCATAGCCGTTAAGATGCTAAAAAGCAGGGAAGAAGTCCCAGAAGGTGCCATTATCCCGACCCG
>CAZNEL010000050.1:0-3716 GCA_964572285.1 uncultured Dehalococcoidales bacterium
AAAAGCGGAGACCGCTTTTCGAGAGCGGCACCATGAACCACTCGGACACCTCTCCTGCCCAGTAATTATAGCACACACTATACGAGTTTGCCTCTATATAGTATACTTTTAACATACGGTTAGTCTCTAGGAGTTGTATCTTTGGTCTGGTTCAAATTTCTACTTTGCGTGGTCATTATCCTGTTCGCCGGGACAAAGCTAGCCCGTTACGGGGATGTTATTGCGGAAAAGACCGGTTTGGGGCGGATATGGATAGGCCTGGTGCTAATAGCCAGCATAACCACTATGCCTGAGCTGGTTACCGGGGTAAGTTCGGTGGCTTTGGTTGGGCTTCCAGATTTGGCCCTGGGGACTCTTCTTGGTAGTTGCTTGTTCAATCTAACTATCATAGCGGTGCTCGACATTCTCTGCCGCTCAGCTCCAATTTTAAGCCAGGTGAGCTTGAGACACATCGCATCGGCCGGCATGGGCATACTGCTCATTGCCATCGCTGCGGGGAGTATTTTTGCAGGAGAGAGGTTATCCGGGGTAACCCTGGGGTGGGTGGGTGTATCAAGCATTGTTATTCTGATAGTGTATTTGATAGGGACGTGGCAGATATTCCGGTTTGAGCGTAAGCACCAGTTAGCGTCAAAAGAGACTGTCCCCCTCCGATATGAGGAGGCTTCTATAAAAAAGGTGTTTCTAAAATTTGCCTTAGCAGCGATAGCGGTTATTGGTGCCGGGATATGGCTGTCGATGGTTGGGGATGAGATTGCGGCCACTACTGGTTGGGGAGCCAGTTTTGTGGGTAGCCTGTTTTTAGCTATTACCACCTCAATGCCTGAGCTGGCAGTTGCCGTGGCTGCCTTTCGCCTGGGCGCTTTAGATATGGCAGTAGCTGACATATTAGGCGCTAATATCATTGATATAGCTGTTATTTTTTGGGTTGACCTTTTCTATACTCAGGGGTCTATTCTGGCTGTGGCGTCAGGTGCGCATATTATCACCGCCATACTAGCAGTGACAATGAGCCTTCTGATTATCCTTGGGATTCGCTTCAGGCAGAGGCGCAAGACCTTTGTGATTTTTAGTTGGTATACCCCGGTCTTAATCGGGCTATACGTCTTCGGTGCCTATGCTTTATTCACCTCTGGCATTGGCTTGGGATAAAAACTTCAATAATATTCGCAGATATAAAAACCTCGGCTATCCAGCCAGCTACTTTCAGCATTCCTTGAAGTTAGAATTGTGCATTATCAGTCTTGAGATGTCCAGCGGAGCAGTTGACTGCGGTCATAGCTTGTGATATAACATTAACTTTGGAAGCAAACAATAGTATTAGAGGGGGATAGATATATGAATGAGCAAGAATATCTAGAAGTTATCAAAGCAGCAAAACCACTCCTGGATCAAATTCGCCTTAACATCTGTCTATGTAATAGAAAGGGCGAGATAATTTATGTGAACCCTCATGCAGCGGAAGACCTCAAAGAACAAGCCAAGCTTCTAGGTCTCGAAGAGATCAAAACAGGGTATGATTTTATCGGCACCCACATGGCGAAATGGCATCGATTGAAGGGATTTACACAAGCAATGGAGGAACGGAAGGGGCAGTGGGGAACATGGTACATTAAAGGAGAGCGCTGGAAACCCAGATCTGATTGCGTACGAAATGATAACGGTGAAGTGATAGGCTATGTTGGTGCCTGGGAAGAATTAGACCAGGGGGTTTCTTTAACAGACAAAACTGAAGCTACTTATGAGACTCCTGAGTATCAAAAATAATAACGTACTTTTTCAAAAAGGGAGATAGAAGCCTGTTCGTATCAATGCTTTTGTACTTCTAAGCTTACCGCTGACTGATAAATTAAGCTGTTTCTGCCAATGAGCCCCTACTCTTGAGTTCCCTGATTTGCGGGATTAGGAGTATAAGAGTTAGCAGGAATGTAAGCGCGTCAGCGATGGGAAATGCCAGCCACACGCCGTCTAGTTGCCAGAATCTTGGCAGTATCAATATCAGTGGAATTAAGAACAGGAAAGACCTCGATATGGCAGTAATGAATGACTGGGTAGCTTTCCCGATTGATTGAAAGACTAGTGAACCAACCATCATAAAACCTATCAGATACAGGGCCATAAAGATTCGCTTGGCTGCATAAGAGCTCAAAACAATAAGTTCGTTATCAGTAGTGAAAATGCGAATGACTGGTTCCGGAGCGAAATAAAGAACCATGAATACTAAGATGCAACAGGTTGTTGCGGCAATAATCGCAATCTTGATTGATTTCAGTGCCCTGGCGTAGTGCCTCGCTCCATAATTGAAGCCAAGTATCGGCTGGAGACCCTGGCCAATGACAATACCCGGCATTATGGCAAACATCATTATGCGGTTAATTATGCCAAAGGCAGACACCGCATAGTCACCGCCATAAGCGACGAGCATTCTGTTCACGAAAACGGTAGACAGGCTTCCAGCCAGCGTCCTCGCAAATGAAGCAATTCCTATGGCAAGGATTGCTTTCAGGATATCCCATTCAAGAAGAAGGTTTTTTGAATGGATTTTAAGAAAACTCTTGCCGGAAAAATAATAACTCATAAGGTACAAGGCGGAAATTAATTGTGCTATTACAGTGGCCAGTGCTGCCCCCTTTATTCCCATGTGAAGAGGTATGATAAAGATGGCATCAAGTATTATGTTCGATAATGCTCCTATAATCATCCCTGTCATAGCGATACGGGCATTTCCCTCGGCCCTTACCAGGCTATTTAATGCCATGGCAAAGGTGGGGAAAACCATGCCGCTCAGAATAATGGTCATGTAATCTTTGGCGTAGGGGAGAACAGCATCTGAAGAGCCCATGAGCCTGAGCCAGAAGTCTGTGTTGGTTAAACCGGCTACCATTATTATCGCTGATAGCACAATAGTAGTGGTTATAGCATTACCTACCGCACGCTCTGCCCTGGGGGTATTATTAGCTCCGATTAATCTTGAAATTAATGATGCACCACCCATCCCCATCATTTGTCCCACTCCCATTGACAGCATTTGGAGAGGGAATACGATAGAAAGAGCGGCAATACCCAGGGGACCGACATAATGGCCGATAAAAATTGTGTCTACTATGTTGTATAGTGTCATGACGAACATGCCGAAAAATGCCGGCAGGGATAACTTCAGCAGCAACCGGCCGATTCGGTCATCGTCAAGTACAGTTTGATTCCGATTATTCATCTTTCTACTTATGCTTCCTTGGGAAATCAGGCTGTGAGGGATAAAGTGACGTTCAACCTATTATAATCTTGCTTGTTAGTTTTCTCCAAGGATTTGAAAAATCATCCAGCTTTTCATCTATTATTTTACGGAAAGAGCGAGGCAAAGTGAGAAAAACGAGGATGAGCTAGACAAGCTGATAGAAGAATGGATGGTTAATCACTCAGAAATAGGTGTTACCGCCTATGATAGCCCTAGTTTCAGACTATCAAAGACTCCGACTGAGCTGAGGATGCCCATTCCTCTTCGTGAGGCAGCACAACGAATACATATGCTGTGAGATTCTCAATATGCCTGACCAGGAATTTGTCGAACTATTAAGCGAAGTTGTCTTTGAATAGATAGCCTGTAGTGCTTAGGAGATGGAGAGGTGTTTCTTACCGATGAAGAAAAGCGAGTATGGTGAGGTTATGTTTGGGAAAGTCTTGCTTTGAAAGAATAGGAAATTTGACTTGGAACTCAG
>CAZNEL010000050.1:3816-12282 GCA_964572285.1 uncultured Dehalococcoidales bacterium
TGTTTAAGTGGCTCAGAAAGGCTGGCGTTACTTGGGTATGTCTGTCTTCTCTTTCAATTTGATGACTATATTCATCTCAATGCCGCCTCTATCCTGTACTTTTGCCTTGTATCTACTAGTTCAGATAGTTGTCAGCAGAGTATATTGTAGCTATAATCAAGGTATGAAAGTAGCGACACTCCATAGCTGGGAGGTACGGTCTACAAAAGCTTTCAGCATCCAGCGAGAGCTAGCCAGGCAGGTATCTAGAGAAAACCAGATTACTACCCCCCGCTTCATAGCTGGTGTGGATATATCAGTCGGAAAAGCCCAAGGGGTAGCTACTGGAGCAGTAGTAGTGCTAGAGTATCCTGAGCTCAGGCTGGTAGAAACACAGGTGGCTCAAGGGAATCTTGATCTTCCTTACGTTCCCGGTCTCCTGTCATTTAGGGAGTCACCGCTAATGCTAGCTGCCTGTGAAAAACTTACCATTACCCCCGACCTTATTCTGGTTGATGGGCAGGGAATTGCCCACCCCCGGCGGTTGGGGCTCGCCTCTCACTTAGGGCTTTTCTTAAATACGCCAACTATTGGGTGCGCGAAATCGCTGCTGTGCGGTCGGCATGAGGAACCAGGTATTGATGCCGGTAGCTATACTGAAGTGGTGGACAGGGGCGAGACTGTAGGAGTAGCCCTACGAACCAGACTTGGGGTGAAGCCAGTTTATGTTTCCATCGGCCATAAGGTTGACCTTAAGGCTGCCATTTATTGGGTGCTGGAATGCTGCCGGGGCTACCGCCTGCCAGAACCCACTCGGCTGGCTCATCTGGCGGCAGGAGGAAACCTGAAACCAGACAGCACCGTAGCAACTGAGGTTTCCCATTAATAAATATTTTTGGTGAGATAGATGCAGGAATCAAGAGACAAATTAAAGGATTTACAGTCTAGAGTATCTATGGCAATGGTGCATCTTTGACATTGCCGCCAGAGAAAAGGAAATTACCAGGCTAGAGAAACAGTCAGCCCAGCCCGAATTCTGGCTAGACCAGAGGAAAGCACAGAGCATTATGCGCCAGCTAGCGGAACATACGAAGGTGGTTGAGAAGTGGCGGGGGTTGGAGAAAAAATTAGCTGAATTAGCTGAATTAACCCCTCTGGCTGAAGAAGATGGTTCACTTGCAACAGAGATTGAGGCTGAGATAGAGAAGATAGCGTTACTACTTGATGCGCTAGAATTTGAGGCGGCTTTTAGCAGTGAGTATGACGCCAGGAATGCTATCCTGGCTATTCACGCCGGAGCCGGGGGAACCGAGTCTCAAGACTGGGCACAGATGCTACTAAGAATGTACCTACACTGGGCTGAGCGCCGTGGTTATCAGGCTGAGATACTGGATACTTCCCCAGGGGAAGAGGCTGGTATAAAAAGCGCCGTTATTGAAGTAAAAGGCGATTACGCCTGTGGTTACCTAAAATCGGAGCGCGGCGTCCACCGGTTGGTTCGCCTTTCACCATTTGATTCTGACCATGCCCGGCACACCTCCTTCGCCCTGGTAGAGGTTATTCCCGAAGCCGAAGCCGATGTTGATGTGAAAATAGAGCCTGACGAATTGAAGGTTGATACCTTTAGGTCAAGTGGACCCGGGGGGCAGCACATGCAGAAAACAAGCAGCGCAGTGAGACTCACTCACCTGCCTACGGGATTGACAGTAAACTGCCAGAGTGAACGTTCTCAGCACCAGAACAAGGAAATTGCTCTCAGAATACTTCAGTCCCGCCTGCTAGAGCTAGAGCTAGTCAAGAGAGCTGAAGAACGAACCAGGCTTAAAGGAAAGCACGTAGCTGCCGGCTGGGGTAACCAGATTAGAAGTTATGTCCTCCATCCCTATAAGATGGTCAAGGACCACCGCACTGATTATCAAACCAGTAACACCGAAGCAGTCTTAGATGGGGAACTGGACGGCTTCATCACTGCCTATCTCCGGTCTGGTCTGGGGAGGGAAAAATGATTAAGAAGCTCATACTCTTAGCCTTAATCGCCTGTCTATTTCTGGGCATACTAAGCCCCAGCTTAGTTCAAGCTCAAGCTGAGCTAACCATACTAGATAGCTCGGCTGAGGTAGAGTTTCCAACCAGACTCAACTTCAGCTTATCCGCCCAGAGTGAAGTTAATATCACTGATATTCGCCTCCACTACACAGTCGACCAACTCAGCCATGCCCAGGTGACCAGTGAAGTCTATATTGAGTTTGTTCCAGCTACCACGGTTGACGCTAACTGGAACTGGGATATGCGAAGGACGGGTGGGCTACCCCCAGGCTCCCGTCTTGAATATTGGTGGACGGTAGAAGATGCCCAGAAGGATAAGATAGAAACCCTTCCAGTTCCTGTTCAATTTGATGACGCCCGTTACCCCTGGCAAAGTCTAACCGAGGGCGAGGCAACTATATACTGGTATCAGGGAGACGAGTCCTTCGCTCAGGAGTTGATGATAACAGCACAAGAGGCACTGGTTCGACTGGCTGAGGATACCGGCGCCTATCTAGACAAACCAGTTAAGGTATATATCTATGCTAATGCCCAGGACTTACAGGGGTCTATGATTTTCCCTCAGGAATGGACGGGAGGCGCCGCCTTCACTCGACACGGCATTATCGCCATCGGCATCGCTACAAACAATCTTGCCTGGGGAAAGAGAGCGATGACCCATGAGCTAACCCACCTGGTCATTCATCAGATGACCTTCAATCCGTATAATGACCTGCCCACCTGGCTTGACGAGGGCTTAGCCGTTTATAACGAAGGGGAGATGAGCGCTCAGTTCGCTACCAGCCTTAATAAAGCGATGGCCGAAGACAGGCTCATTTCCGTACGCAGTATAGCCAGCCCTTTTTCCGCCTATGCCGAGGAATCGATACTCGCCTATGCCCAGAGCCGTAGCCTGGTTGAACTTCTTATCAGTAATTATGGCAGCGATAGGATGTTGGAGCTGCTCAATACCTTCAAGCAGGGCAGCACCTATGATGGTGCCCTGGAAAAGGTATATGGCTTTGATATGGACGGGCTCAACACTCTGTGGCAAGATTACGTTACCAGGTAATAACAGCCTGCCAAGAAAGTGATGTATATTGAAGCAGTCATTTACCATTCATGATTTACCTGCCTCGGAGCGACCCCGGGAAAGATTGCAGAAACTAGGAGTAGCTGCCTTATCTGCCCAGGAACTTCTGGCGTTAATCCTGGGCCGTGGTATCTCCGGTGAATCAGTAATGATAACCAGCCAGAGACTATTAAGCCAGTTTGGCAACCTGAAGGGAATTGCCAGCGCTTCAGTAGAAGAGCTATCACAGGTAAAGGGAATCGGCCTGGCTAAAGCCTCTCAGATAAAGGCTGCTTTTGAGCTAGCTAACCGACTTGAGAGTCATGCCGAGGCTGGAGACAAATTAGTGATAAAGACTCCCGAAGAGGTAGTGAATCTGGTGCAAAGCCAGCTAAAAGATAAGAAAAAAGAGTATTTTCTAGCGCTACTGCTTAACACCAGAAACCAGCTAATCAAGGTAGCCGAGATTTCGGTTGGCAGCCTGGATAGCAGCATCGTCCACCCTAGAGAGGTATTCAAAGAAGCGATATCAGCCAGCGCTGCCTCAATAATATTTGCCCATAACCATCCTTCGGGTGACCCTACAGCTTCTGAAGACGATATCAAGTTAACCAAACGGCTAGCTGAGGTCGGGGAGATTATGGGTATAGATATCCTTGACCATATCATTCTCGGTGACAAAATCTACCTGAGCCTGAAACGGGAAGGGTTGTTTTAGGATGTATCCAGTAGTTGTATGTAAGATAGACTGTGAGGCAACAATGTACTTAAGAACCAAAGTAAGCGTATAAGGAGAGAACAGGATGACGCTTAGTGAGATCTACCAAAAAGGCGCTGAAATTCTAGCAAGTAAAAAGCTTGGTCTTAACTTAAGAGGCGTGGAAACCGAATTTGTTTTGAAACACAATGCGGAAATCTTCGATCGATATTTATTTCTGCAACAAGCGATAGATTCTGTTGAAGCTACCACAAAAACCAAATTACTTGATATAGAACTCCAAGCTCCAATAATCATGTCTTCCATTACCGCACCCATCCCACAAATTCAAGAAAACGGACTACTGAAGGTTGCCAAAGCCTTGAAAGAAGTAGGCTCCATGATGTTGACTGGTTCTCCCATGCCAGCTAATCTCAAAGAACTGGTTGAAGTCGGGGTACCGCTGGCACAGACCTTCAAGCCCCATGCCGACAGGAATAAGCTCATGAAAATGATAGCCGAAGCCGAGGCATCCGGTGTTAACTGGGTAGGGATAGAGATTGATGCCGGAGCCGGGACAAAAGTACTGGATAAGCAGATGGCAGCAGATTGTTCCCCCATATCATTGAGCGAGCTTAAAGAAATTAAGCAAATGATAAGCCGGCCATTCATTCTAAAAGGAGTCTTAAGCCCCTGGGATGCAGAAAAGGCGCTGGAAGCAGGAGCAAATATAATCGTGGTCTCTAATCACGGTGGCCATACCATTGACTATCTACCCCACCCTCTCGAGGTACTGGATGATATTGTTAGCGTAGTAGACAATCAGATTCCTATCATTGTCGACGGGGGGTTCAGACGAGGAACCAACGTTCTCACAGGATTAGCGTTTGGAGCTCAAGCCGTAGGCGTAGGAAGACCCATACTATACGGACTGGCCGCAGATGGCGAGGCAGGAGTGAAAGCAGTAATAACCGAAATGGCAAAAGAATTAAAAAGAGCTATGGCCATGACCGGGGTAAGAGACCCTGAAAGTGCCCACAGGGGAATCATCCTAAGAGGACATAAAGGGGGCTGAATATCGATTCTATGCATTCTGAGAGCCATGACAACGCCACATCCGGCCCCTTCTCCAACCCAATCTAGCCATTCCTATGGAACAGCCGTTTCCACCACGGTTGCTTGGCAGCAATAGCCAAAAGCTTGACTTCATTCTCCAGGTTTCTGATACGTTCTGTAGCAACACCAAGCCGGGCTGCCAGAGCCAGGTTTTTCTCCTGCAGTTCCCGAATAATGTCCATAACTTGGACAGGGTTCTGGACAGGGGTATTGTCTACAGGTTTAGACTTATGCAGATCATGTGGTAACGCTCGGATTCGGTATTCCTGGCCAAAAGCCCCAAGAACTAATTCAGCACGAATCTTGCCTGATTTAATGAACCGCCTGACTGTTCGGGTGGATACCCCCAGTAACTTTGCTGCCTCTGATATGGTTAAGCCCTGACTTGACATAGGTATTGACAAGTGTATAGTCAAAATATGACTTTGTCAAGGGAAAATGCCACTATCACTAACAGGGTTTAGCCACATAAAACAACGCACCGCCGGGTGCTCTGTCCATTGCGCCGCTTTACGTAGCACATCTCCTTAGGTTATAATGAGTCCATAAGTAAAAGGGTAAAGCCCCCTTAAAACTTCTTCAGGAGGGAGTCAAGAAGATGGAGCAACAATATGTATGGAATATAGCTGAAGTGGTCAAGAATAATCCTATACCTGATGAGCGAAAGTTGACGCGTACCTTTTTAGTGGATGGCAAGTATTGTACCGCACTCGTTGTGCAGGCTCAGCCTCAAGAAGAACCCTTTATCCACATACACGAAGAACATGATGAGTTCCTCTATGTACTTGAGGGGGAGGGGTGGGCTTACATTGGTGACAAGAAACTTGAGGTGAAACCTGGTGACCTTGTTTACTGTCCGGCAGGTGTGGAGCATGGCTTCTTTATGCCAGTTAAAGGGGCTAGACTCTCAATTTATGGGCCACCGTTTGACCGCGAGCATCCGGATAGAGTTGTCCCCAGTGGCAAAGATTTGGTATAGCAATTTAATCATATTTTTTAGAGTTTAGTGATAAAAAAAATCGCCTCTATATTTCTCTTACTAGTAGTAGTAAGTAATCTCTTCGTCGTTGGTTGTCAGCCGTCTCAACAGCCACTGCCAACTCCTACCGCTGAAGAAACGGTTCTTAATCTGTATAACATCGGCCCATACACGCTCGACCCGGCCCTGTCCGGCGAGATGACCTCCCATAACTACATAATGCAGCTATTTAGCGGCCTAGTGCGCCTTGGCGATGACCTAGAGCCAACACCGGATATAGCCGAACGGTGGCAAATTAGCGATGATGGCAAAATCTATACCTTCTATTTACGAAATGATGTCCGGTTCCATGATGGTACAGCGGTTACGGCTGAAGATTTCAAATATTCCTGGCAGCGCGCCTGTAATCCCGAAACCGGTTCCCAGACAGCCGCTACCTACCTGGGTGATATTGTCGGGGTTCAAGAGATGCTTGAAGGTAAAGCTACGGAAATTAGTGGGGTCAGAGTTATTGATGATTATACTCTTCAGGTCACTATAGATGCTCCCAAATCGTATTTTCTGTCCAAGCTGACCTACCCCACTGCCTTTGTGGTAAACATAGCCAACGTACAGTCAGGCAAGAGCTGGTGGCATAACCCCATCGGCACCGGCCCGTTTAAACTCAGCCAGTGGGAAGAAAACAGCCTCATTGTTCTGGGGAAAAACGAATTTTACTATGGGGAGATGGCTCAAGTTGACTTCGTTGCCTTTCATCTGTGGGCTGGCGTACCAATGAATTTGTACGAAACAGGTGAAATTGATATTGCCAGCGTCAGTCTGTCTTATATTGATAAGGTTACCGATACAGCCGGCCCATTCTCCCAGAACCTACAGATAACCCCTGAACTAAGCTTTTACTACATTGGCTTTAACAATACCAAACCTCCGTTCGACGACGCCAATATTCGCCGTGCCTTCTCACAAGCAATTGATAAGAACAAGCTGGTTTCTCTGGTATTTAAGGACATGATGCAACCAGCTAACGGCATCTTACCACCCGGGATGCCCGGTTATAATGAGAGTTTATCCGGGCTGAATTTTGACGTAGAGAGAGCCAAAGAACTCATCGCTACCTCCAAGTATGGGGACGTCTCCCAATTACCCCCCATCACCATTACTACCATGGGGCAGGGGGGAGCAATATCATCTGATTTGGGAGCCATTATTAATGAGTGGCGGCAGAACCTGGGGGTAGAGGTACAGGTGAGGCAATTGGAGCCGGAGTGGTTCCTATACAACCTCATGGAGGAGAAGGACGAGATGTTTTACATGGGGTGGATCGCCGACTATCCTCATCCACAGGATTTCTTAGACGTTCTATTTCACAGCGGTGCCGATAACAACCAAGGTGAGTATAGCAACCCGGAGGTAGATGCCCTGCTGGAGAAGGCGGGGGTGGAACAGGACGACGAGCTGAGTTTGGCGCTATACCAACAGGTGGAGCAAAAACTGGTTACGGATGCCGCTTGCCTGCCCTTATGGTTTGGACAAAACTATGTACTTGTCAAACCCTATGTCAAGGGGTATCAACTAGACCCATCGGGTATTGCTATGCTAAATAAGGTCTCTATTGATTCCGATTAGTGGCGGAGGGGGTGGGATTCGAACCCACGGTCCCTTGCGGGACACCGCTTTTCAAGAGCGGCACCATAGGCCACTCGGACACCCCTCCAAGTAAAGCTAACTAAGTCAAGTTTGGCTCGATAACTCTCAGCAGCGTCTCCACAGTTCTTCGAAAATCATAATACTCTCCCGATGGCAGTACATTACTGTGTGCTATCATGTTTCTTTGGATTTCAAGATTCTTCATATTTACACTGAATCTGTCTATAGGCCCAACATACTGCTCAAAAAGGTCTCTGTTCTTGTTAACCATAATATCATGAAAGTCCTCGAAATCAACAAAATTCAACGGGGATGTATCTGTTAATAAATGCCACTTCCTTCTGGGGTCTTGCTGACGCCTTTTATATCTATCCCTAGCTGTATGCGTAGCTCCCTTTAACCACCAGTCTTTTTCACCAAACTTCTCCTTCAATTTCTTCTCGATAAGCATGCGTAGCTCATTTTCTAAACGGAATAATAACTCATAGGCTTGCTTCATACGATTAACAGCATCTTCAAAGGTGGGCTGCAATGTGCGAATATGCTCTTCCAAGAGTTGCTCAGCTAAATCCTGAGCTGCTTTTCCCCCTAGCACTTCACCCAAGTATTCAGACTCAAGCGAGTCTAACTTCTTGTAGTATAAGACCTGTTCCAGTTCCAGAATTTCTATAATGTCATCGATGCAACCTGCCCTTGACAACTGGGGGTACTCACTCTCGTCCCATGTACTATTAAGACCATTTCCAACTAGGAATGAAAATGGCGGTTGCTTTAAATCTCTTGAGAAGATAAAGAACGGCTCCTTACCATAAACCAAACAAGTTTCAACTCCCTGTCTAGCGAATGGTAGCTTCGTACCTAGAGTCGGGCACTTCTGGTTAGTAAGCTCTTTGTATTTCTCAATGAAAGTGAGGATGAACGTATCCATCTTGTTTTCAACATATTTGCGGT